>JAHEEY010000153.1 GCA_024640485.1 Chloroflexota bacterium
TGGTCCGATTCACTAAAGATGAAGGAGAAACCTGGATTACCCTGGGGATCGACCTGGACTCTGGGCAATTGGCGCTAGACGCGTCGTTGCTTGCCCTCGGCCCTGGCCGACTGCAGATAATTCCGGCGGACCAGGCGCCCGGGGCCGCCGTTTCCGTGGAGCTCAAATAGCCTCGAACTTGTGTTTCAAAAGACGAAAATGACAAGAGGCCATTCCAAGTCGGAATGGCCTCTTTCTGCTTCTGCGTTTTCGGCAATCCGGGGTTATTTTCCGAGAATCTTGTTGATCTCGACAACCTCTTCTGGTGTCAGATGCCAGTCGGCTGCCTTTGCGTTGGCAAGCAAGTGCTCCAGTTTCGTCAGGCCCGAAATGACCGAGCAGACCTGCGGTTGGGCCATCAGCCAGGCATGAGCCAGCGCTGACATCGACCTGCCGCGGGCTTCCGCCCAACCTGAAAGCTTCTCCACAATGTCATAATTCTCTGCGGTCATGTACTTCTGCACGTACTCGCTGCTCTCACCGCGCGAACCGGCAGGCGCTCCCTGCTCCCGGAGATACTTGCCAGTAAGAAAGCCGCCTGCCAGGGGGAAGAACGGGATGAAACCGACGCCGTGTTCTTCACAGTAGGGAAGCACTTCCCTTTCTACTTCTCGCTCCAACATGTGATAGTGAGACTGTACGGTGACGAAAGGGCTCCAGCCGCGCACCTCAGCGAGTAAATTCGCTTTGGCTAGCTGCCATGAGGCAAATGCGGAAGCGCCAATGTAGCGAACCTTGCCGCTGCTGATCAAATCATCCAGGGCACGCAGGGTCTCTTCGATAGGGGTGCCGGCATCCCATCGATGAATCTGATACAGGTCCACGTGATCTGTCTGCAGCCGTTTCAGGCTGGCATCAATACCGTTCATTATGTGGTAGCGAGAAGCGCCGTGGTCATTGGGTCCTTCTCCAGTCTTGAAGAACACTTTGGTGGCTACCACCAGTTTGTCCCATTTGCCCTTGAGGGCATGACCCAAGGTAATCTCGGATTGACCGCCAGTATAAACGTCTGCCGTGTCAATGAAGTTGATTCCCAGATCCACGGCAGCGTCAATAACCTTGTTTGCCAAGTCTTGGTCGACCTTACCGCCGAATTGATTTGTGCCGAGTCCAATGACGGATACCCTGGTACCTGAACTGCCTAACTGTCTGTATTCCATATTCGTCTCTCCTTTATGGTTGAGGGACTAGCCGCAGCTCAAGCTAAGCGTCACGGCCTTCGTATACGAAGCGATGCACTTTTTCAGCCACGGCTGCAGGATCAACTTGCACACGGGCTTCCCCGGTTTCAATGGCGCATCTGGCAACTGCTTCAGCTACTGCCGGGGCGACCGAAAAATCCGTCCCTTTGGGAATGATCCAGTCGGCTCGCAGGTCCCGGTCGTCAACAAGATTTGCGATCGCTTTAGCAGCGGCGATCTTCATTTCGTCGGTGATGTTGCGCACCCGGGTATCCAGGGCACCCCGGAAAATCCCGGGAAACGCCAATGAGTTATTTACCTGGTTGGGCATATCGCTGCGGCCGGTAGCCACAATGCTGGCACCGGCGGCGATAGCCAGGTCGGGCATTATTTCGGGAGTCGGGTTGGCCAGCGCGAAGATGATCGGATCTTGGGCCATGGTCTTGATCATGTCTTGGGTCAGGATGCCAGGTACCGAGAGTCCAATGAAGACGTCTCGCCCGGCAACCGCTTTGCTCAAATCTCCTTTGAGCTTCGCCTGGTTGGTGATGGCAGCCATCTCCTTTTTGATCCAATTGAGGTCTTTGCGCCCTTGATAGATCGCCCCGCGGCTGTCAACCATGATGACATCATGAACGCCCATTGCCATCAGCAGCTTGGTAACGGCGATAGCCGAGGCGCCGGCGCCGTTTACGGTGATAGACAGATCGCCGGGAGTCTTGCCAATCAGCCGGCAGGCGTTCAGAATACCAGCCAAAACTACGACAGCGGTGCCGTGCTGGTCGTCATGGAAGATCGGAATATCAGTGTGCTTGCGCAGTTCTTCCTCAATGTAGAAGCATCGCGGAGCGCTGATATCCTCAAGATTGATGCCGCCGAAGGTCGGTTCCAGGCTCTTGACGATTTCTATGATTTCGTCCGGCTCTTGAGTGGTCAAGCAGATCGGAAATGCTTCTACGCCGGCAAACGTGTGGAACAGGATCGCCTTACCCTCCATCACCGGTAAAGCCGCTCGGCCGCCGATATTGCCTAAACCAAGAACCGCGCTGCCATCGCTCACCACCCCAACTAGATTGCTGCGAGGCGTGAGCTCAAAAACCTGCTTCGGATCTTTGTGAATAATCTTGGCTGGTTCCATTGCCCCTGGCATTAGATAGAACATCTTGAGGATGTTGTCGTCCTTAATCGGGACTTTGCTGTAGATTTCCAACAATCCTTGAAATCGCTCATGCAGCTCCAACGATTCTTCCCCGATGCTCAATGGCGTTGAACTCCTGGGAGGGACTGGAAACTTACCTTCATAGACAAAGCGGCGAGTCCGTTCGGCAATCTCCTCTGGGGACTTCTTCGAGCTTCTGGCAAAACCAGCGTCAACTGTGGACTGGGCTACAGCCTGTGCAACAGCTGGTGCCACCCGGTAGTCAATTACATGGGGATATATGTAGTCCGCATGCAGCTCTTCGTCGGTAATCAAGGCAGCTATCGCCTTGGCCGCCGCAATTTGGCTGATAATGGGGAATCCGCTTGCTCGAACATCCAGCAGCCCTCGGAAGATACCGGGCACTACCGTATTAATGTCCATTTGATTGGGATACGTGGATCTGGCGGTGGTGACTACCGCGGCTCCGGCAGCCCGCGCTTCCTGGGGAGTGATTTCCAATGGTGTTCCGAACGTGAACAATATCGGATCATCGGCCATCTTCGTGATTAATTCGGGTGTAATGACCGTGCCTGACGAGAAGCCGATGTAAGCGTCGGCGCCAATGAGCATCTCCGCTAATTCGCCTTTCTCATCGTTCGGGTTGCTGAAATGAGTGATCTCCCATTTTGCCCAATTCATGTCATGGGGCCGGTACTTGTAAATGGCGCCGTGACGGTCGCATACGATTACCTTGCCGTTGCCGTAGTTGTGAAGTATGGCTGCTGTACCGAGGCCAGCGGTGCCTGCACCATTAATGACAATCCGCATCTCGGACAGTGATTTGCCGACTAAGCGACTGGCATTGATTAGCCCAGCCAAAACCCCGATGGCTACACCCTCGCGGTGATTGTTGACCACCGGAATGTGCAGTGCGCTTTGAAGGTGATTGGTAATGGTAAGGCCTGCCGGCGAGGCGATGTCTTCAATGCTTATGGCACCAAAGGTCGATGAAAGATTGAGAATTGTATTGATGAAAGACTCAGTGTTCTTGCTCTTCAGCGCCAATGGCAAAGCGTCTACACCTGCGAAATTCTTCATGATAACTGCCTTGCTTTCCAGCACTGGCAGTATCGCTTCTGGTCCGATTCTACCCAAGCCGAAGGCAGAAGAGCCATCGGAGACGATAGCGATCGTATTGCCCCGGCAGGTCACGTCGAACGACCGGCTGGGATACCTTTCGATTTCCAGGCAAGGCTCGGCGACTCCCGGCGTGTATACCAGACTGAGTGCCTTACTGTCCCGTACTTGTACTTTGCTTCTGACCCCGATTAGTCCGCCAAAACGGCGGCGATATTTTATACCTTCGCTTTCGGGCTTTTCGGGGGATGTGGTTTTCTCTGCCATAGTTGGCTATTAGCTCCTTTGGATCTTGCCGCTGCTACTGGCTAGGTTTTATTATCAGCTGCCGGTCATCTCCGACGCGTCGAGTCAACTTGATGTCATCAAGATGCTCCAGCAGCGCGATGGCGTATTTTCTACTGGTGTTCAGGAGATCCCTGGTTTGGGCAGCGTTGATTCCTGAATTAGATTGAAGATAGCTTCTAACGCGATCTATAAGATCGCGATAGATTTCTTCAGAATAGACAATGTCGTTGTTAAGCGGAATGAGTTGTCCCAAATCGATAAGGGCGAAGTAAACCTCTTCGCCTATCTCGCCCTTTACTTCTTTGATGCTGGGGGATGAAATCCCGGCGGACCGCATACTAGCTTCCAAAGCGGCAATACTAAGCAACTGTGTCGGCGAAAAAGCGATTTCATGCCCTGGAATGTGAACCAGGGCTCGATCTTCAACCAAGGCGCTATTTTCAGCAGCAAGGGCCACCAATGGATTGAACACGGCTGCCGGCAGCTTCATGCGACTGCGAAGTTCCTCTCGGGACATGCCCTTGCGCAGTGGGAACTGGCTATGAAACTCACCGACCGTCTTGGTCATGGCGTCCAACTTCTGTTGCCAGCCAGTCCGTGAAATCAACTGCTTCCCAAATCGCACTATCTGCTGATCGGAATCGATTTCCAGGAGTGCCGCCTTGGCGGCGGCTTCGTCCAATCCAGATTGATTCATTAAATCATCTTCTGAGACCGGCTCTATGCGCTGCAGCGCTTGAAGAAGAAGTTCTGCTGGCGTACCCTGTGATAAGGTCTTGAGCCGTTCGATGATTTCGGACCGGAACCGCTTGTGACGTCGACCAGGAAATGGGTCAAGGATAACGCCGCCACCCAAGGTCGTGCCCGGCGAAGGTCTGCGCAAGATGAAACGGTCTCCACGCAGTACTGCTATTGGACTGCCCAAGGCTATCTGCAGCCAGCCTTCTTTTCCGGGGTCAATCTGTGCTTGCCCAAGGACCCGAGTCCGGCCTAATACTTCGGCAGACCCAACGAACAACTTTACTTCCATATTGTGTTTGAGAGGGGTTCCGGCATCCAAGAGGTGGCGGTAGGCAACATCAAGTAGTATGGTGCTCCGAAGTGTGCCTGGCGCCGCTAATACCTCTCCCCGGTTTACATCTACCCGATCCATACCGGAGAGATTAACTGCTACTCTGCTGCCAGGACGGGCAAAGGTTCGCTTTGTCTTGTGCGTTTGCAGGCCTCGAATGCGACCCTTCACGCCTGAAGGCTGCAATTCTACCTGGTCCCCAACTGTCAGAGTGCCATCAAGCAGAGTGCCGGTGACTATTGTTCCAAACCCAGAGAGTGAAAAGACACGATCAACCGGCAGTCGCGGACGCCCTTTGTCAGGCCGAGGCCTTGCTTTTTGCAGCTGCTGCCATAAAGCTTCTTTCAGCACATCGAGCCCGGCACCGGTTTTGGCGGAAACAGGTACTATTGGGCAGCCGGCTAGGGCAGTGCCAGAGAGGGTTTCATCGAGATCCAGAGTGACCAGCTCCAGCCAGTCCGGATCATCGATCATATCGACCTTGGTCAGGGCGACTACACCTCCGTGCACTTCAAGGAGATCGAGAATGGCCAGGTGTTCCTGGGTCTGGGGCATGACACCTTCATCTGCTGCCACTACAAAAAGGGCTAGATCAATGCCGCCGATGCCAGCCAGCATGTTCTCAATGAAATCTCGGTGGCCAGGGACGTCAATAATCCCTACTTCTTCATCCTGACCGAGCACTATCCAGGCAAAGCCCAGGTCAATGGTCATTTCCCTGGCTTTTTCTTCGGCGAGACGATCAGGATCGATACCGGTGAGGGCTTCAATCAGTGTTGACTTGCCGTGGTCGACGTGCCCTGCAGTCCCAATGACGAACATAGCGCTAATCTTCTCTAACTGGCACTAGGGCAGGTTGGCGCCGTCGGTTGGGGTTTTGAGAAGCAGCTTTGTCCAGCTCTTCCATCCACAAAAGGGGAATCCGCTTGATCGCATCCGTCTGTGCTGTCTGTATCCGCAGCAGCATCTCTTTTTCTTCATTAAGGCCCGCTATTGCACCATCCAGGGCCAGCATCTTCTCGTTAATCTGCTTTTGGTAGCGGTCGATGGTAGCCCATCGCTGTTCCAGTTCAATGGAATAGTTTTTCCACTTGCCGCTGTTATCGTTCTTGAACTCTTCCCAACGGCTATTTAGCCGATTTGCATCGATCTTCAGCGCTTCAGACGATTCACGCTGCTGTTGTTCGAGTTGTTTCTGCCATTCAGCCAGGGTCTGCACCGCCATACGGGCTTCCTTGTACTGATCGGAGAAAGTCACCCATTGTTCACCGAACCGGTTCATTGCTTCCGACCGTTCATCCATCAGGCGCTGCCAGCTTTCGACTCGTTTGCTGCGCTCGTATTCGCCAATTTGAACCTGTTCCATCCAATGTTTCAGGCTTTGCCGTATCTTCTCTTGATCTTCATTAATGGTCCGTTGACTGCCTTCCAGCCTGAGAATGTTGGACTTCATCAGTTCGACCTGATCACGAATCTGTTCCCAACGTTTGTTGCTCTCGATTGCCGAAGTCTGATTGTCAGCAATTGAACGGCTGTTCTGACTCTCTTTTTCCTGTAGAAACGAGAGTTCAGACTCCCTAGCTTCAATGATACTGACCAAGCTGGCAATCTTCGCCTTCTGCCCGCCGATGAGCTCAGACAGGCGGTTTTCCTCTGCGATACGCAGTTCCATCGCAGTCCCCAATCTGGAGATTGGCGGCAATTCTTTACGAATTTCGGCGATCTCGCGTGAGGTGACTTCTTGCTCCATCTTGCGAAGGCGATCGGCTTCCCCTTCCACGCGGATGCGGCGTTTTTCGTACTGCTCCATTAGCTGGACCAGCTCATCTTTGAATTGAGATAGTTGTGTGTCCATTTGGGGTATGCGGGACAACTGCGCTGAGGCGCTGGAGAGCTGCTTTTCCAGCGCTTGAATGCGCTGTTCACGCCCGCTGATCTCTCGGTCGCGCAGCGCCAAGCCTTGCTCCAGATCTGACAATTTGCGGGACAGCTTGCGGCGTTCGTCATCCAGCCACTCAATTCGGTTGTTTAAATCCCGCACTTCCTGCGATTGGGCAGAGTCACTATTCCTAGCCATTTTTGTTTCTCCAATCAGGAAATTAATCCTTGTTTCATGCGGCATTATAGCGTGCATGGGCATAGTAGGCGAGTGCCCGCCAATGCTCATAATTTGCCGGACCGAGGCATCCCGAATTACAATCTTCGACATGAGAATCGGAATCGATGCTAGGCTGCCGTTCTACCGAATGGGCGGCATCAGCCAATATATCCTTCACCTGCTGCCGGCTTTGGCGCAGCTGGATGAGACGAATCAGTATAAAGTCTTTCACAGTCGGAAAGACCAGCATACTTATGTCCCTGGCAGTAGAAGATTCAGCCGCAGTAATCTGTGGACACCATGCCATCACAAGTGGGAGCGTGCTGCGCTGGCAGTGGAATTGATACCCCATCGCCTCGATGTTCTGCACAGTCCTGACTTCATTCCGCCATTTCATGGGGCGAAACGAAGGGTGATTACGGTACATGATCTCAACTTCATCTTCTATCCAGAGTTCCTGACCAAGGACAGCCTTAGATACTACCGGGGGCAAATTGACTGGGCAGTAAAAGAGGCCGACAGGATCTCGGCAGATAGCGAAGCGACTCGCCGCGACTTGATTGAGCGTATTGGTGTGGAACCCGCGAAGGTGACTACCATTCACTTGGCTGCCAGTCCAGTTTATACTCAAGCCTACACAAGGTTAGAAGTGATGGCGGCGTTGCAGAACCGCAATCTACCGGAAGGTTTCCTGCTTTGTGTCGGAACTCTGGAACCGCGGAAGAACCTGCCGACTCTAATCCGTGCTTTTGCCCAACTACTGCATTCCGGCGACGTTGACGTCCCTTTGGTGCTGGTAGGCGGGCGAGGCTGGAAATATGAGGAGGTGTTTGATACCATCCGCGAGCAGGGAATAGAGAAAAGCGTCGTGCATCTCTCCGGAGTCGGTGACTCTGAATTGGCGAAGCTTTACCATGGGGCAGGCGTTCTGCTAACACCGTCGTACTACGAGGGTTTTGGCCTTCCGGCACTCGAGGCCATGCACTGCGGATGCCCAATCGTTGTCAGCAACAGAGGATCGCTTATTGAAGTCGCAGGTGATGCGGGGATTCTGCTGGAGCCAGAAGATATCGACGGCTGGTCCGCGGCGATACTAAAGGTGTTGGAGGACGGCGAATTGCGAAATCGTATGGTTGAGAGTGGGTATGCGCAGGCAAGCAAGTTCTCTTGGCAAGCGACCGCACAGAAGACTTTGTCTCTCTACATCGACAACTAATTATCCAACCGGTACTCAGCGGCTTGCGCTGATTGACGAGAACACAGACATATGGCTGAGATCCTCATCCTGACACCTCAAATCCCGTTTCCTCCCGAGCAAGGCACCAGTTTACGCAATTTCCATATCATACGCGGTCTGGCTGACAATCATGATGTCACGCTGCTGAGCTTCAAAGAGGATAACCAGCGGGTTGGCCAAGATATCCTTGCGCCGCTTACGAATCTATGTGAGCTGTCGGATGCAATTCCGGTACCGGCAAGAGGCCTACTGCGGCGGCTGTGGCAGCTGGTTAGCACCCGGAAACCAGATATGGCCCATCGCTTGTCAAGTGACGCATTTGATCGCTCACTGCGTGCGCTGCTTCACAGCAGGCGATTCGATATCGTGCAGATAGAAGGTTTGGAATTGGCGGAGTCGATGCGGCTAGTGCGGGAGCTGTCTCCCAAGAGCAAGATCGTCTTTGACGATCATAATGCTGAATCCGAGCTACAATGGCGCGCCTTCTTAACGGATGCCGCTAATCCGAGACGATGGTTGGCGGCCGGATATTCTTTGATTCAGGTGCGCCGGCTCCGTCGTTTTGAGAAATGGGCCTGTGAAACTGCATCCTGGGTTGTGGCTGTGTCAGAGTCTGATAAGAGTGCACTTCAGAGGTTGGTCGAGGTGGAGAAGGCCAGTGAACAGACAGGGAGCCTATCGGCACTCGAGAAGTTCTCTTTTATCCCCAACTGCATTGATGTGAAACAGGTACAGAAGCAAACCGCTGAGATAAAGCCATATGACATTGTGTTCAGCGGAAAAATGGATTATCGGCCGAATATCGATGCCGTGCTCTGGTTCGCCAGCGATGTGTGGCCTTTGATTCGCGCCAAGAGGCCCAAGGCTACCTGGGCTGTCGTGGGGCAAAAACCACATCAGAGGCTGGCCCATCTACAAGGCGAAAATGGGATAAGCGTGACAGGATGGGTTGAAAGCGTGGGGCCATATATCAACGGCGCTGGCGTCTATATAATGCCGTTTCGGATTGGCAGCGGGACAAGATTGAAGATGCTGGAGGCCATGGCTGTAGGAAAGGCGATCGTGAGTACCGCTATCGGCGCTGAAGGTTACCCCGTTCATCACGGCAGAGAGCTGCTGTTGGCTGACAGCCCAGCTGACTTGGCGGCGAGCATTCTGCGTCTGCTGGATGATGCCGAGGAATCGGAGCGATTGGGCCAGCGAGCAAGGGATTTTGCTGCCTTGTACGATTGGCGAGAGGTAGTGCCTCAGTTTGAACTTGTGTACCGGTGGCTCCTTGGTTAGAACTGGCTGTCGGGCCAAAGAGACTAAATTGATGTCTTCGCTGTATAGTCGACAACATTATGATTGCTAGTG
>JAHEEY010000154.1 GCA_024640485.1 Chloroflexota bacterium
GATTGAGCCAGGCATACCAACTAGATTACATCTCTCTGATCAGCCAGAACTACGCTGCCAACCAGGATTGGTCCCTGGCGCAGCGGCGGCTGGCCTCACTTGAAGACGCCCAACTGCCGCAAACGGTTGCCGATCTGCTGGACACCGCGCTGCGAGAGCAAAGGGCGGCCGATGAAATTCGGAATCTGGCGGTGCTGGCTCAACAGCTGGGTGCGGAAGGGGCTGCCGTGGCCTTGTTTGCCCCTACCCCCCTTTCTGGGCTAGTCGTGACGGAAACGCCTACAGCAACCCCGGTATCGCTGCCCACCGCCACCACCACACCCACCCCCCAGCCCACGCAGACCCTGCGCCCCACATTGACGCCAACTGTGACGCCGCAGCCGTCGCCGACAACCCAATTGATCTACCGGCTGCTCAGCCAGCAGCGGGTGTGCCGCTCGATCAGCCCGGTGCCCCTGATTGAAGTGATCACGCAAGACGCCTTGCTCAATCCCCTACCGGGTGTTGAGGTGTTGGTAAATTGGGATGGCGGTTCCGACCGCTTTCTAACCGGTTTCAAGCCGGAACAAGGGGCGGGTTATGGGGATTTCTCCATGCAGCCAGACATCTCTTACTCGGTGATGCTGGCAGATGGCAGCCCTGAGGTTAGCGGTTTACGGATAGAGCCTTGTGACAATGGGCGAGACGGCGGATGGGAGCTGACCTTCCAAAACATCCTGCTGGAATCATCCGAAACGCCGGAGCCGTAACCGGAGCGTTTCCGGCAGCATGGCTACGTTCGACCAAACTGCCTGGCCAGCTGTGCTACGGAAAGATGAATCAACGTGGGCCGTCCATGGGGACAGGTATGGGGGCTGCGGCACGATTCCAACTGCCGGATCATCGCTTCCATCTCGACCAGGGTTAGCGTCTGGCCCGCTTTTACCGCCGCCGTTTTGCAGACCCGGGTGATGATTTTGTCTTCGATTTTCGCCTGCATCGGCGTGTCTTCTCGCTCCAACTCTTCCAGAACCGACAGCAGCCCCTGGACAGGATCTCGTTTCGCCAAAATGGCCGGGATCGCCCGCACCATAAAGGCATTGGGGCCAAACGGCTCTATCTGGAATCCGATCCGGGTCAGCAGATCCAAATACTCTTCCAACAAGGTTGCCTGCGGCGGGGAAAGATGGGCGACCGCGCCGGCGACCAACCCCTGGGAGATCACCGCCTCTCCATCCCAGTCCGCCATGAACTGCTCATATAAGATACGCTCATGGGCCGCATGCTGATCGATCAGGAAGATGCCCTCTGGCCCCTCGGTAATAATGTAGGCAGTGCCAACCTGGCCGACAACCCGCATGATGGGCAGCTGCCCACCTCCCAGATCTGCCGGCTGCGGCGGCAGCGCCGCCGGTTGGGTCCCGGACGGCTGGTGGGACCAATCCAGCTCCAACTTCGTCTGAGAGTCTCCTTCACGCCGGGTGAACGCAGCGTGATCCAGCTTCCCAGCCCAGCTTGAGGCAGCCCCCTCTCCGTAGGAAGGGGTCTCCCACGCTCCCAAGCTTCGAATCGGAGAGTCGGCTACTAATGTCTGGCGGACCGCTCGCTGCACCGCGCTAAAGATCGCATTACGATCGCGAAACCTCACTTCGGTCTTCGCCGGATGAACGTTGACATCTATCTCTTCGGTGGGCACATTGAAGAAGACAATCCCCATGGGATAGCGTCCGGTGGGCAGCAGCGTGTGGTACGCCTGGATGACGGCATAATTGAGGCTGTTGTCTTTGATCCAACGCCCGTTTACGAACAGGGTGATATGGTTCCGGTTGGCCCAATGCATACTGGGCGGGCCTACATATCCGCTCACAGGTATCGCGATCCTGCCATCAGGCCGCTGCCCGGTGCCAGCGGAATCCGCCCCACCGATGGGCAGCAGTTGGCGGCCGTTTTCTGGTCCGTAGACGGCGACCAATACGTCCAGCAGACTGCCGTTGCCGCTGGACTGAAACGTAATCCGCCCATTGTGGGTCAGGCGAAAGCGAATGTCAGCGTACGCCAGGGCATAGCGGGTGACAAATTCATCGATCAGCCGTTTCTCCGTGGTCACACTTTTCAGGAACTTCAGCCTAGCCGGCATGTTGTAGAAGAGGTTCTCCACAGCAATGACCGTCCCCTGGGGGGCACCAACAGTTTCCCGGCTGCGCTTGTGACCGGCATCCATCACCAGCCGGGTGCCGCCGGTATCTTCAGCGCTGCGGGAGACAATGGTAAGCTGGCTGACGGCGGCTATCGCTGCTAACGCTTCGCCTCGAAAACCCAGGGTGCGGATATCGTTTAGATCATCAGCAGTATACAGTTTTGAGGTGGCGTGACGCAGAAAGGCGGTTTCGATTTCCTGAGCGGCAATTCCTTCGCCATTGTCAGCGATCTGGATCATCTTGCGCCCGCCTTCGCGCACATCAATACTGATGTTGGTAGCTCCGGCGTCAATCGCATTCTCCACCAGCTCTTTCACCACTGAAAAAGGACGCTCGACCACTTCGCCAGCGGCAATCTGCGAAGCCAGTTGTTCCGACATAACATGAATTGACATGGTCGGTATTGTACCACAGGGATACGGGTCGATCTTGAATCGATCTGGAGGCGCTTTGTCGCCCCTTGCTTGCATCATGATAAGTTGGGCTTATACTTTACAACTCAAATCCCTCAATTGGAGTATGGGTAGATATGTCATTCACACCGAATTATGAAGTACCTGAACTGCGCAGGCCGTATACTCTGCAAGCCAACACCGAAGCCGCTAACGCAAAACAGATAGGTTGCCTGATGCTCCACGGGTTTTTAGGCAGCCCCGGCAGCTCCCGCCCCATGGGGGAATACCTGGCCCAGCGCGGCATTACCATCCACTGCCCGCTGCTGCCGGGCCACGGCAGCTACCCCGACAAGCTGTACAAAATCTCCCACAAAGCATGGATGGCGGAGGCGGAAGAAGGGCTGCAGAAGCTGCGCCAGATGTGTGACCAGGTATTCATCATCGGCCACTCAATGGGCACCGTTATGGGCGCCTACTTATCAACCAAATACGACGACCTAAACGGCATGGTCATGCTGACCCCGTTATACGCTCTGCCCGACTACCGGCTGCGGCTGATGCGCTTACTGCGCTATGTCATGCCCTGGTTCTATCCCCATAAAAGCAGGAGCATGGGGGATTTGGTGCGGCAGCGGGTGCTGGATTTCGACCCGACCATCGATTTCGACGCCCCGGAAACGCAGGCGCGATTGCCCGAAATCACTCGTGTACCCACTTCAGGACTGGATGAAATGGTTAAAATGGTCGATCTTGGGAAGAAGCTGTGGTCACAGCTGACCCTGCCGGTTCTGGTATTTCAGGGCGGTGATGATCCCGCGGTTCCAGCCGGCACCATTCAGAAGATATACGACATGCTGCCCAGTAGGGACAAGCAGCTGAAGACCTTCCCCGAGGCCGGTCACGAACTGATGCGCCCCTTTGAACCAGCCCATAAGAAGGTGTGGTCGCTGATTCACCAATTCTTCCTGGATCGATCTCAAACAGCATCACCCGCCTGATATCAAACCCTCGGATCATTCGAAGCGGCACCAAAGAATCACCGGATCTGTCCGGGACAATTAGTTTGCTTAGTTCCTATCTCCGCCAAACCGATTTCGAAACAGCCTTGTTTCCACTCTTTGAATAGAATGAGAAAACTTGTATAATTCTAATGTTTGATTTCGTGATCAACTGCTCCCAGGGGTGGCTGAAGTAGTTCACTTTTTGTGGAGACAGTGTGTCAGCACGGGCTGACTGAGAATAGGTGCATCAGAGCAATCAACCAGTCACGCCTTTATTTCAGTATTACGCTTTTCACGAAGGAGGAAAGTGTCTATGTCCAAGAAACGAATGAGTCTGTTTGTTTTGGCCATCCTCGTCCTGAGTTTGGTCCTAGCGGCATGTGGCGGCACAGCCGAGAAGAAAGTCTGCGCGGTACTCGATACCGGCGGCGAAAATGACAAGAGCTTCAACGAATTCACCCTCAAGGGTGCCCGTGAAGCCGCCGACAAAGCTGGCTTGGAATTCGCCCATATCGTCTCCGAATCGGACGCCGACTATGAGAAGAACATCAACAACTTCGTTGACGAAGGTTGTGGTCTGATCATCACCGTAGGCTTCCTGATGGGCGACACCACCAAAGCAGCTGCTATTGCCAACCCAGACGTCAACTTCGCCATCGTCGATGTTGATTACTGGCCAGGTTTTGGCTGTGATGAAGGCGTCGACAGCTGCTACAGCGAAGAAGGCGGCTTGAGCAATGTCACCAGCCTGATGTTCGCCGAAGATGAAGTGGGATATTTGGCCGGCACCTTGGCCGGCTGCATGAGCGAGACTGCCGTCATCGGCACGGTCTCGGGCATGGAAATCCCGCCCGTTGTCAAGTTCGTGGTCGGCTACCAGAACGGTGCCAAGGCCCAGAACCCCAGCATCGAAGCGCTGAACGTTTACATTCCTGATTTCAACGATCCGACCACCGGCAAGCAAGCTGGTGAGACCCAGATCGGCCAGGGTGCTGACGTTATCTTCGGCGTCGGCGGCAACACCGGCAACGGTGGTTTGCTGGCAGCCCATGAAGCTGGCCTGATGGCTATCGGTGTGGACGTCGATCAGTACAACACCTACCCCGAAGTCCAGGCATCCCTGATGACCAGCGCCGCTAAGAACATGGATGTCGCCACTGGCGACGCCGTGACTGCGTACGCAAATGACACCTTGGAAGCCGGCATTCAGCTGGCCACCGTCGCCAACGGCGGCGTCGGCTTGGCCTCTTACCACGATTGGGACAGCAAAGTCCCGGCCGAGTGTAAAGCTGCGGTTGACGCCGCCGCTGCTGGCCTGACTGATGGTTCCATCAGCACTGGCTATGCTCCGTAAATCTGAGCATACCGGCTCACTAGTGAATTAGTGTTAGATAGAGGGCCACTCATGTCAGTGAGTGGCCCTCTTGTGTTTCGGCATCAGCAGTTGATGACGTTTGGCACATATTGGAGTGACTATGAGCACAACACCTGTGTTAGAAGCCCGCGGTCTGACGAAACGATTCCCCGGTGTCATTGCCAACGACTCAGTAGATCTCACCCTGAACAAAGGGGAGATTCTGGCGATGTTGGGAGAGAATGGGGCAGGCAAAACAACTTTAATGAACATGTTGTACGGCCTGTATCATCCAGACGAAGGGGAGATATTGGTCAATGGCAAGGCCGTGAAGATGGACTCACCCAACGACGCCATCGCTGCCGGCATTGGCATGGTCCACCAGCATTTCATGCTGATCCCGGTCATGACCGTTGCTGAAAACATCATGTTGGGGGTTGAAGAAACACGGGGGGTATTGGCAAAACTGCCAATGCTGGGCCGGCTCAATCGACGGGCCGCTGCCGTCCGCATTAAAGAGCTGTCCAAGCAGTACAGTTTAGATTTGGATCCGGATGATTACATCAAGGATTTACCAGTAGGCATCCAGCAGCGCGCGGAAATCATCAAAGCGCTATACCGGAATGCTGATATTCTCATTCTAGACGAACCTACAGCCGTCCTAACGCCTCAAGAAGCGGATGAGTTGTTTGCCATCATGCACAATCTGACCAAGCAAGGCGTTTCCATCATTTTTATCACTCACAAATTGAAGGAAGTCCTCAAAGTCGCCGACCGCATCGCCGTGCTGCGCAATGGGAAGATGGTGGGCACCGCATTACCAGCAGATGCTACCCAGGCCAGTCTAGCAGAGATGATGGTCGGACGGGAGGTAATTCTCCAGGTTGACAAGAGTGAAGCCACTCCTGGGGATGTCGTTCTAGATGTTAAAGATCTAGTGGTAAAAACCAATCGCGGGCAGATCGCGGTTGAAAATGTCTCCTTTGAGGTCAGGGCCGGCGAGATTTTAGGGATTGCCGGGGTCCAAGGAAATGGACAGAGCGAATTGGCTGAAGGCTTGACCGGGCTGCGTCCAATCGAGAGCGGACACATTCAGTTGTCAGACAGGGACTCTACTCATTTTTTGCCCAGGCAGGTCACCGAAATGGGCGTGGCCCACATCCCGGAAGATCGGGAAAAGCACGGGCTGATCATGGCCTACAGCATCGCCGACAATTTGGTGCTCAACCGTTATTATCAGCCGCCATTTGCCAAGGGCCCTGTGCTGAACCAGGAAGTGATTGATCAAAATGGTAGGGAGTTGGTGGCCGAATATGATGTGCGCACCCCCAGCATATATACCACAGCCGGCAGCCTCTCGGGAGGCAACAAACAGAAAGTCATTGTCGCTCGCGAGTTCTCGCGCCCTGTGAAGCTCCTGATCGCCAACCAACCCACCCGTGGTGTGGATGTAGGTTCAATCGAATTCATCCACAATCAGATCATTTCCCAGCGAGATAGTGGCGTCGCCGTTTTGCTGGTTTCCGCGGAATTGGATGAAATATTAAGTTTGGCGGATCGGGTGGCGGTCATGTTTGATGGCCGTATCGTGAAAACGCTGCCGATCGCTGAAGCGACCCGCGAACGAGTGGGTCTATTGATGGCCGGCTCCGAAACTTAGAAACTGGAGAAGGTGAAAAAGACGATGAAAGATTTATTCAGCAGCTCCAATTTCAGCACAAGGTGGTATGATGGCATCTAGCACACCAAACGAAGTTGAATCAAAGTCATTTCGAGAACGGATATTGCGCCCACTGGCGGTGCCACTATTAGCCGTCTTTACCTCTCTGGTCATTGGCGCGCTCATCATTGTTTTCACGGCTGAGAACCCGGCAATCGGTCTAGATAAACTCGGAAAAGGGTATTGGGGGATGTTTGAGGGCGCCTTCCTGAAACGGAATGGCATCCTTAATACCCTCGTAGTCACCTCTCCACTCATCTTGACCGGGCTGGCGGTAGCCATCCCATTCCATGCCGGGCTGTTTAACATCGGTGCCGAAGGGCAGTTCATCATGGGCGCGTTTACCGCCGTCTTGGCCGGCATCTATCTGGACCTGCCGCCGGTAATCCACCCGATTGTGGTGATGCTCGCCGGCTTCGCTGGCGGCGCCTTGTGGGGGCTAATCCCCGGACTCCTCAGAGCCTATTTAGGCGCCCATGAAGTCATCAATACGATCATGATGAACTTCATTGCCTTCGCGCTGGTTAGTTTCGCGGTCCGCGGCCCGTTCCTGGACCCGAACACGTCCAGCGTGCAAACATACCCCATTCAGAAGACAGCCGAATTGGTACGTATCTCTGGACGGTTCCATATTGGCATCTTTGTAACCCTTCTGGTGGCGTCAGTGGTGTACTACTTCCTATACAAAACGACCTGGGGCTTTTCACTGCGCACCACCGGCCACAACCCAAATGCCGCAAAATACGCGGGAATCCGGCCTAGACAGCAGTTTGTCTTGAGCCTGGTGCTGGCAGGCGGGCTGGCCGGGTTGGCAGGCAGTCTGGAAGTGCAGGGATTAACCCATGTGGTAACCACTGGGATCCGGGCGGGCTACGGCTTTGACGCCATCGGTGTCAGCTTGCTGGCGCTCAACAATCCCCTGGCTATCATTCCCGCCGCCTTCATCTTCGGCGCGCTGAATATCGGCGGTGATTTCCTGCAGATTCGGGCCGGTTTGTCAGTCCACATCGTGTCGATCCTGCAAGCCTTCATCCTGCTCTTTGTGGCGGCACCGTCCATTGTACGTTATCTGTACAGACTGAAGGTATCAGGCGGCGTCGCTGAAGGGGCCCCAGTGACCAGAGGATGGGGAGGCTGAGATGAATTTCACAGATATCACATTTATCCTCCAGCTGACCGTCGCCACCGCGACCCCAATTGCTTTAGGTTCGTACGCAGGTCTGTTCAGCGAACGCTCCGGTGTGGTTAACATCGCCATCGAAGGGATGATGCTGATGGCTGCCATGATGGGCGCTTTCGTCTCCGGCTACACCCAAAGCCTCTTCTGGGGCGTAGTAGCCGGCATGCTCAGCGCCGCGATGATGGCAGCTATCCACGCGGTGGTCTCCATTCGATTCAAGACAGATCAAATCATCAGCGGTATGGTTATTAATCTGCTGGCCGCCGGCTTCACCGGGCATATTTACCAGATTTATCTGGTACCGCCCCGGTGGCCTGGCTCTGCCGGAACCTTCCCGGAACTCCCTATCCCCTTCCTGAAGGATATCCCGTTCCTGGGTAAAATCCTGTTCCAGCATCAGCCGATTGTCTATACCATGATCATCCTCACCTTTGTCATCCACTACGTGCTGTTCTACACTCCCTGGGGGCTGCGCATGCGGGCGGTGGGCGAACATCCCGAAGCTGCCGACACTTTGGGTATTAATGTGTACTTCACCCGATATGCCAACGTGATCATCGGCGGCATGCTGGCTGGCCTGGCTGGTATCTGGCTGAGTCTGGAGTGGGTAGGTACCTTCAATATCAACATGACTGGCGGTCGCGGCTATATCGCGTTGGCCGCGCTGATATTCGGCCGATGGACGCCCTTTGGCGCCTTTGGCGCCGCTCTCCTCTTCGGCCTGGCTAATGCCGTTCAGGTCTATACACAGACCCTGGTCCCGGAGATACCGGCAGAGTTCCTGCAGATGATGCCTTACGTATTGACCATCATCGTCGCCGCTGTTCGCCGGCCTATCCCGCCGGCAGCCGTTGGCCAACCGTACGAAAAGGAATAGGTCAACTGCGCTGCAGACAATTTGCGCAACCTGAAATACGGATTAGAAAACGCCCGCCGGAGTTCCGGCGGGCGTTTTTGTCACACATATAAGATTGATAGCATTGCGCGTTCTCCGCAGGATAAAGAGCTGCGGCGGAAAACAGCAATCGCAGCTGCTGTTACCAATCAGGCAGCGTCAGCAAAGCCATTGATATGGTCACCGCGCAGCTGAGAACCGCGATACGGCCATCCAGCAGGCCATACTTCAAATCACGTTTGGAGATCCATTTGACGGCTAAATCGTCAGGGTTATCAAGCGTCGGCGGGGCGACCTGCTGCGCTTTTTGGGCGCAGAAGAAATGCCCCACACCATTTTCATGGCTGCTCTCCTCGGCGGCATAACTACCCAAGTACATCCAATGCTGACTGCTGTGTCCGGTTGAATCCAACAGCACTTGTTTGCTGGCGGCAATCGGATCTTCGCCTTGGCGAAGCTCCCTGCCCACCACCTGCCAGCTGAACATGCCTGCGTAATCTCCTCGCTGGAGAATCATGGCGTCACCCTGGTCGTTCATCGCCAGCACATTCACGTAATCCACCGCATTCCTGTCGGCTGCCGGCATCGCTGCAACTTTAAGCAGCATCTCATTGGGAGCAGAAGCTTTGCGGAGGTTCTCAATATCGACATTGGCGTCGGTTGTTCTGCGAGCCGTTTCAGGCATCCATCACTCTCTTCAAGAAGCAAGTTCTATACAGACGGATCCACAGAATGTTCTGTACACTTCCCCAAGTCATGGCACGAGTAAGTTGCATCGAATATTGGACTGCGACGGTACAGACCGCAGACACTGAGTGGT
>JAHEEY010000602.1 GCA_024640485.1 Chloroflexota bacterium
CCCTCAGTGCGGACATCGATCAGGATCAGCTCCGGCTTCTCGATCAGTTCACTGTTGAGGTTTTCAGCGGTGACCCCACCCCAGCCTTCGGGGATGGTTGAGAGCATCTGGTCGGTCTTGGCCAACAGGTCGGCGTCGGGCGCGGCGGCGTTCAGGACCATCCCTTCTTCAGGAATCCCTTCAATGACCGGGTAGCCGGCATCGACCCAACCGCCGAAGCTGCCGCCCTTGAGGACGACGACGTCTTGCCATCCCAGCGACTTCAGGGCGGTCATGGCGATGGTGGCTCGCCAACCGCTGCCGCAGTAAATGACGATGGGGGTCTCAAAACTGGGCAGCAGGTCGATGTGTTGGCCCAATTCCCGCAGCGGGATCAGGACCGCGCTTTCGATGTGCCCTTTCTCTTCCGCCTCAGACGGCTGGCGCACGTCCAGCACGAAGGGGGGCGGGTCAGCTGCCAAAGCCAGGTTGAGGTCATCCAGGCCGGTGGTGTTGTATTTGACCATGTCGCCCAGGAAGGCAAACGATTGGTCTAGGGCCGCCAGGCCGCCGGCGACGGCAAAGCCGCCGTCCGCCCAAGCGCCGAACCCGCCTGACAGGCTGGTGACGTTGGTGTAGCCGAAGCTGTTGAGGATCTCCATGGCGATGGTGGAGCGGTGACCGCTGCCGCAGTAGACCACGATCTCGGCGTCCTTTTCTGCCGGCCAATCCGACTGCTGGGCGATAAACGATTCGATGGGGATGTGGATCAAGCTGCCGCTGCCGTCGATCCATCCTTTCTCGGCCAGCTCGGCGTCCTTGCGCACATCGATCAGGATGAGGTCAGGTTTTTCGATCAAATCGGTGTTGAGCACATCCGCTTTCTTAACGCCCCAACCTTCGGGGATGGCGCTGAGGGACGCATTTAGGCGCTTTGCCATGGATGGGTCCGGCTTGGCGGCGTCCAGCACCGGCGCTTCCGGGGGCACGCCGGCGACCACCGGGTAGCCCGCTTCCACCCAACCACCGAAGCTGCCGCCCTTCAGGACTACCACGTCCTGCCAGCCCATAGTCTCCAGGGCCGCCATGGCGATGGTGGCCCGCCAGCCGCTGCCGCAGTAAACCACAATGGGGGAGTCGAAGCTGGGCAGCAGGTCCAGATGTTGGCCCAATTCCCGCAGCGGTATCAATACCGCCCCTTCGATATGTCCCTTCTCTTCCGCTTCGCCCGGCTGGCGCACATCTAATAGAAAGGGCGCGTTTTCCGCCATCGCCAAATTCAGGTCGTCCAGGCCGGTGGTATTGTACTTCTCCATGCTGGACAGGAACCCCTCGGTGGCGGCGCTGAGGTCTGCGTCAGAAATCTCGGCGACTTCCACCACCTCCGGCTCTGCCGGGGGCGCTTCGGTGGGGTCCGGGGCGGGCGCTTCGGTGGGCACCGCGGTCGGTTCCGCCGCCGGCGCTTCTACCACCGCTTCCTGGACGGCGTCTTCGGCTGGCGCATCCACTTCTTGGCTGCAGCCGCTGAACAACAGCCCCAGGGTCAATAATAGGATCAAAAATAGATACTTATGGCCTCTCATGCTAATTCTCCTTGACTACGATTTGGCCAGGGTGGCCCCCTCAACGTTAAAAAATCTGATACTAGGGTCTTGCTTCCGGCACCTGCTCCACGATCACCGGCAGGTTGGCCTCCAGCTCGCTGGGGCTGACCTTGTCGGCGGTCAGGAACAGCTCCTGATTGCCGTGACAGCTGTTGCACGACTCGGTCTGGGGCGTCTCACGCTGAATGTTGTGGGGCGTGGTCAGCTGCCAGGTGGGCCGGGCATTGAAATTGGGCAGGGCGTTCTCCAGGTAAAAGGCGAAGCTCTCCAGGTCGACCGGCACGTGGCGCACGGTGACGTACTCATAAGGGCGGGATTCACTGGGCAGCGGGTTGCGGCCTATGAAAAAGCCCAGGTAGGTTCCGGCGGTCTGGAAATACGGGTTGCCGGTGCTTTCACTGACCGCTACATGGCAGCTGTCGCAGCTGGTGTAGCTGACCGAATGACAGACCTGACAGGCCAGCCGGTCGCCGTGGATCTGGTGTTCCGCCAGCGATTGGTCCGCCATGGCGTCGGTGTGGCACAATTCGCAGCTGGGCGTTTCCACGCCGGCATCGTAGCGGTGCTGGGGAAGGGCGCCGCCCGCTTCGGTGGGGATGCCATGCAGCTCGCCCCCGGAATGGCAGTCGACGCAGGTCATCCGGCCCAGCCGGAAGTGGGCGTCGGCCCGGATCCCTTCATGTTTGCCCAGGTATTCGCTGCCTACCCGGCTGCCGTGGCACGCCGTGCAGGTGCGGGTCATCGGTGGTTTGGCGGTGAAGGTATGGCCGTCCAACAGGCCGCCGCCGACGCTGGCAGGCTGGCTGACATGGCAGTCGCCGCAGCTGGTGTGGCAGCTGGCGCAGTGGTTGCCGAACATCTCCTGCATCGCCGGGTCGTCGGAAGAGGCGCCCCGTTCTTCCAGGACGCTCCAATACCCTTGCTGGTTGGTATGCAGGCTGCCGGCATGGGCGCTGACCTGCTGCTCATGGCAATCCTGGCAGACGCCGTCAGGGGTATCGCTGGGGCGCGGGATGATGCCGGTATGGGCTTCTTCTTTTTCAGGACTGTTTTGGCCCAGGTGGCATTCCACGCAGGCCATCTTGCCGTGGGTGGTCTGGGGGTAATTTTCGCCGTCTACGAGTACTTTTTCCCATGGCTCCAACGGAGCCACTTCTCCTCCTCAACCGACGCCT
>JAHEEY010000603.1 GCA_024640485.1 Chloroflexota bacterium
CCGCCGCTGTTAACCCTCTTGCCAGCTATGCTATAATGTCTTTGGTCTCAAAGCTCCCCTATTTACCCAAAGATTCGGGGAGTGGCCAAAAAAGGCAGGCTGTCTTCGAACTCAGTAGTGCCCAGGGGTTCGGAGACAGCCTCGCTTTTTTTAGTTTAGATGCGATCTGAGGGGGGAGGTTTGCGAACCCTGCATATAGTATGCTAGGACATCTCGGATGAAGTGGGATCGATATATCGATATTTGCGATTCCAATAGATCAACGGTGATTCGTCAGGGCGCACTACTTCACTGGCCTGTACCTCGCCAATATAGATGGTATTCGTCCCCGCTTGATGCCTGGCGGCAACGGTGCAGTCCAGCCATGCCAGAGAATTTTTGAGCACCGGCGCGCCAGTTGCTGCCGTTCCCCATTGGCCAACAGCAAACCGATCTTCATCCTTTACCCAGGCAAATCGGTTGGACAGATCCATCTGATCATGCGCTAGAATATTAACCGCGAAGACTGTGTCCGGTCGATCCAGCAGATCACAGGCATAGTTTCGGTTGTCAATGGTGATCATGACCAATGGGGGCTCCGGGGATATGGACGAGAATGCTGAGATGGTCAGCCCGTGAGGGCTTTCAACCTCAGCCGCTTTCATGGTGACAATCGTCACCCCTGCCGGAAAATGGCGAAGAGTATTACGATAAGCATCTGAGTCAATTGACATAATATTGTCTTGCTTCTACCTCTACGTTGTATTCAGATGGCGGGCATCGCGCAGGTCTGCCGGAGCCAAGCCCTTCCAGTCCGATTTTTGTCCTTATCCATCGTTCCAGATTATCAGTCGTTATGACCCTCCGGTTGTGGCAAATCGAGTACCTGCCGCACCACCGCGGCGATATCGGTCAAATCATGAATAGCCGAGGCCAGCCTTTTATGTTGTCGCCCAATCAAGATGGTAGGCACGGGATTGCGGGTATGCCGTCGATGATCTTTCTCCTCTATATTACCATGGTCGCTGGTAATTATGACGAGACCATGCTCGTCATCCCAGCTATCCAAGAGGCCGCCAACAACCGCATCGATCATTTCCAAATGCGCCGCAGCTTTTTCAAGGGTTCCCCGATGCCCGCTGCGATCGCTGGGCCAATGCTCGAAGAAACTGAATTGATAGGTCCGTGCGATCTCAGCGATGCGGGCGCCAGACTGCCGCAAGGTCATGACCGGAATATCAGCGTATCCCAGGTGGTCCCGCCATGCCTCCCCGGTGAAGCCGGGGCTCACCGCCTTACCGTTCTTTAGATCATCAGCCGTCATCAGCTTCAGCCCGGCACTGGTCGCCGCCAACGGCACCGAGGAGTAGAGTCGTTTGCCGCTGTTGATGCCGTCGAAGTACCCCTGAGGATACGGTGTCAGCAGCGCCGCCCGCCCACCGGCTCCCACAACTTCATGAAACAAGCTGCCCCGTTCAATTTGGGCGGCAACATCACGATTGGGCTTAGGGCCGTAATGCTCCCCGATGAGCCTGGGGACGTTTCTCCCGGTCAGGATTGCCGCCTGTCCGGTAGCGCTCTGGGGGCGCCCCTCGATGCCTAAGTTTGCATCAGTAGGCACCAGTGATGCTCTGTCGGTGGAGATGGCCTCATTCCCCTGCAAGTACCAGCCCTGGCCAAGCAGCGCGGTCAGCGTTGGCAGATGGGCTGTTACGAATGGATTTGTCTCGGGATCATTAATGCCCATCCCCACGCCATCCAAGAAGAAGATGTGAACATGGGCAGGGGCAGAATTGAGTGGGGGATTGCCGTTAGATTGGGGCATGAACTCTCTCATTTCGCAGATTACAACTAATCAGGCATGGATCAATCCATTTGCTCGATGAGGAAGTCTACCATATTGAAACAGGAGTATCATCAGGACTCACCCCCTTCTCACCACTGGGTTTGCAGCCTAATGGCGCGTCTTGGTAATAATTGCCTACCGTGCGGGGTTTCTTTTGTCTAGTTTGCACAGAATGTTTTGGTTCCGTTGACAGATGTTTTTAATCTGTTACGATTTCGTCTATGAATTACTCAGCAGCACCGCTTCTTCAGCTTTCCGGCCGGCGTAGCCGTCGTAGCCAGACCATAGGTCTGGTTTTCGGAGTTGCCTGAGTAGCGAATTAAACAAACGCACTTGCAACCGCCAGATCCTCTACGTAAAGGTCTGGCGGTTTTTTTTTGCCTGCTGGGCGAGAGGTTTCAGGATGCAGTGCAGAAATGAGGGAGAGGATAATGATAAAAGCAGGTATTTTTGGGGCGACGGGATATACCGGGTATGAACTGGTGAAGATCTTAGGGCGTCATCCTGGCATAGAGATCTTATTTGCCACATCTCAAAGCTACGCCGGACAGTCGCTGGCAGCGGTTTTCCCGGCAGCGCCGGACTTAACCCTGGTCAAGAGCGAACAGGCACCGATCCAGGAGGCGGATGTGGTCTTTCTCTGTCTTCCCCATGCCGCCGCCGCGGAAACAGCGGTGATGGCACTGACCTCCGGCTGCCGGGTCATCGACCTGAGCGCCGACTTCCGGCTGCGCGATCCCCTCACTTATGCCCATTGGTACGACACCTCACATCCAGCACCCCAACTGTTGGAAACGGCGGTCTACGGTCTCACCGAATTTGTCCGGCCGGATCTGCCGTCGGCCCAACTAGTGGCCAATCCGGGCTGCTATCCGACCAGCATCCTCCTGGCGCTCCAACCGCTGCTCACTTCGGGCATCGAAATCAGCG
>JAHEEY010000155.1 GCA_024640485.1 Chloroflexota bacterium
GGCCGGACGCCAAAAAGGGCTGAACCTGTTTATCGCTCTGGCATCGGAATCGGCGCCGGCCGTCTACCGCTTCCCCCTGGCCGATTATCAGGCGCTGTTTCAGTTGGACGTGGAAGCGGTCGTCCGCCGCGAATCCAAGTTCCAGCCCCAGCTGCACCCTGACCCCCTCATCCTGGTCTGCACCAACGGAAAGCGGGACCGCTGCTGCGCTCGCTTCGGGGCCGCCTTTTACCGGGAGATTGCCCGGCACGTTGGTCCAGCGGCCTGGCAGACCACCCATTTAGGCGGCCACCGATTCGCGGCCACGGCGCTGCTGTTTCCCGATGGGGTCAGCTGCGGCCATCTGCTGCCGGAGGATGCCCCCAATCTGCTGCAGGCGCAGCGCCAGGGAGAGCTTCTCCTCGACCGGCTGCGGGGCCGCTTGTGCTATGCCCCCTTGATACAGACTGCCGCCTACTACCTGCATCGCCAGACCGGCGACAGCCGCCTGGGCGCCTTCCGGCACGTCGGCACCCAGGAGTTGGGCGCGGGGCACTGGGCCCTCGAATTCGATGACCAGGCCATGGGCCGTCACCGCATCGAGCTGGCCCAGGCGGAGCAGCCGCTGCAGACGGTAGCCAGCTGCGGCGCTGCCGCCCCAAAACCCAGGGTGCATTACCAATTTCTGGGGCACGCCGCGGGCTGATTTTCAGAGGTGGTATTGTCCGCTGAATCGCAACCGCTGGCCTCTGTCAGGGTTATGATCAAAGCGATGGCATTGATCTCATTGTGTGCTAGAATCGTGCCCGCGAAGCGCTCCATGTGGCTAAAGGCCGAAGGCGACATAGAATCCCCGCGATTGGATGCCGCCCCTCGCTTGAACATGGATCGACGATCATCGTTCAAAATGGACAATTGGAGATCGATGTAACTGCCGCCAGCTGTCACGCTGCCGGCAAGATCGGCCCCCAAAGCAGCCGAAGGTGCGGTTGGCGATCTGCCGTATTCAACTTCCCAGAAAACGCACCCAGTCCTGCAACGCAGAACTCATCTGGGCCAATGATTTGGTTGATAACACCCTGAAGTGTGTCGAAGGGCTGGGCTGGTTGGCAGCCGGCCCCGGTATATTACTATCGTCATGCCGATCAGGTGACGAAGATACTGGCTGTTTGACCCGCATATGGGGTAGATTATCGTCGCTGGAGTAGATAGAGAACGACCTGACCAACACAAACACAAGCGAGGGTGCTTTGGGAAAGACAAGGTTGAACCGTCAACATTTAGAACGACTCTTTGATACGCTGCTGCCGCTGCTGGCGGTGTTGGGGGCATTTGCCATTGGCGCCGTCATCCTGGCGCTTCAAGGGGTCAATCCGCTGGAAGCATACAAAGCGATGGTGGTCGGCGCCTTTGGCAGCAAAAACGGCCTGGCCGACACCCTGGTCAAATCGATCCCGCTGCTGTTGGTCGGCCTGGGCATCGCTATCGCATTCCGCGGTGGGGTGATCAATATCGGCGCCGAAGGGCAGCTCATCGTCGGCGCCCTGTTTTCCACCTACATCGGCCTTCAGTTGGGCGAGAGCATGTCGCCTGCGCTGGTCATCCTCCTCGGCCTGGCTGCCGGGGCCTTGATGGGAGGCTTGTGGGGGACCATCCCCGGCTACCTCAAGGCCCAGTTGGGTGTCAACGAAATCCTCAGCACCATCATGATGAACCAGATCGCCATCCAGATCGGGTTTTTTCTACTCCGCGGGGTCATGATCGACCCGGCAGAGATCGCCGCCGGCACCAACATCCCCCATTCCGCCCGCCTCACCAAAGCGATTGACATTCCCCGGTTCACCGATATCGCCAAGTCGCTTGGCTTCACCGAGTCGGCTAAAGATTTGGGGCTGGAGGGATGGTCAAAAGAGATTTACGGCCTGCTGGCCGAGCCCACCCGGCTGCACGCCGGGCTCATTTTTGCCATTATTATTGCCATACTGGTCTACATCTTCCTGTGGCGCACCACCATCGGCTACCGCATACGGGCCGTCGGCCTCAACCCCCACGCCTCACGGTACGCCGGCATCGATGTTAAAAAGAACATGGTCCTCTCCATGACCCTGAGCGGCGCCTTCGCTGGTTTAGCCGGCGCCGTGGAGATATTCGGCCTGCACCACCGCATGTTTGAGCCGCTGGCGGTATCTGCCGGTTACGGCTTCTCCGGCATCGTGGCCGCCTTGTTCGGCAAGCTGCACCCCCTGGGGATGATCCCATCCTCTATCTTGTTCGGCGGCCTGCTGGTCGGCGGCGACAAGATGCAGCGGGCGATGCAGGTGCCCCAGGTACTGATTCAGGTCATTCTAGGGCTGGTGGTCCTCTTTGTGGTCAGCACCGACTATTTCGTCCGCCGCCGGCAGAACCGCCGTGTCTCGGTGACCAGCCGGGCTGATGATCTGATTCTCGCCGCCAAGACCATCGAGGAAGTCACCAATGAATGATCAACTGACACTGATGACCATCGTCCTGGGAATCATTCATTCCGGCATCCGCCTGGCTACCCCTTACCTCTACGCTGCCATTGGCGAGACGTTCTCCCAACGCTCCGGCGTCCTCAATTTGGGGGTCGAAGGGGTGATGCTGATGGGATCTTTCTTCGGCTTCTATGCCGTCTACCAGACCGGCAACCCCTGGTTGGGGCTGCTGGCTGCGTTGGTAGTTGGCCTGCTCATGGGCCTGATCATGGGAGTGGTCTCCATCACCCTTAAAGCGGAACAAGGCATCAGCGGCATTGGCATGTACATGTTCGGGCTAGGCCTTTCCAGCCTGCTGTTCAAGACCATGGTCGGCAGCGTGGAAGGTGTTGAAGGATTCTCCGAACTGCGCTTCTGTGTCACCGATACCCTTTGCCTGGCAGATGTCCCCATTTTGGGCGACATCTTCTTCAACCACAGCATCGTCACCTATGGCGCCTTCGCCCTGGTGCCCCTGGCCTGGTGGATTCTCAACAAGACTACCTGGGGGCTGAAAGTCCGGGCTGCCGGGCAGAACCCAGAGGCGGTTGACTCTCTGGGGGTCAACGTCGACGCCGTCCGCTACGTCTCGGTGATGGTCGGCTCCGCCCTGGCAGGGGTTGCCGGCGCCTCCCTTTCCATATCGCTGCTGGGCATCTTCCAGGAGAACATGACCAACGGCATGGGCTTCACCGCCGTTGCCCTGGTTTACTTCGGCAGCTGGCGCCCCTATGGGGTGCTGGTCGGTGCCTTGCTGTTCAGCGGCGTCAACGCCTTGCAGCTGTGGGTGCAGGTGTTGAAGCTGAACATCCCCTCCGATGTTGCCGTGATGCTCCCTTATCTACTAACCATTGTCGCTCTGGCGCTTCCGTTCCGCCGCTCTATGCAGCCGGCGGCTCTGACCAAGCCTTTCGAGCGTGGTGAGAACTAAACGTCGTTTTTCCGGCCGTCAATTCAGCTGGTTGATCGAATTCAAACAAACGTAGGAGAATTACTCATGAAGAAAGTTGGTTTACTGATTTTACTGTTGCTGATGCTGGTAGCCTGTGGTGGCGGAGATGCCGCCGATGAGCCGGCTGCTGCCCAGCCGGCCCCTGTCGCCGAAGCGACTGCCGTACCCGAAGAAGCCGCCCCTGCTGAGGAAGCGGTCGAAGTCTCCGCTGAAGTCGATGTCGCCGACATCGAAGCGGTGCGCATCGCCATTGTGATGCCGTCCACCGTCACCGACTTGGCCTGGAGCCAGGCGCTGTATGACGCTTTGGTCCGCATCCAGACCGAAGCCGGCGGCGAAGATATGGTCGAGATCGCCTATACCGAGAACATGTTCAATGTGACCGATGCCGCCGCCGCCATCCGCGACTACGCTGCTGACGGCTTCAACCTGGTCATCGCCCACGGCACCCAGTACGGCACCTCCCTCTTCGAAATCGCCCCCGATTTCCCAGAGACCAGCTTCGCCTGGGGTACCGCTGTTGACACTGGTTCTGAGATGGGTCTGGAAAACATCTTCGCTTATGAGGCCCGCGCCGAAGAAGGCGGCTATGTCAATGGCTACCTGGCTTCACTGCTTTCTGAGTCCGGCATCCTTGGTGTTGTCGGCCCGGTCGAGGCTGGTGACGCCAAGCTGTATATCGACGGCTTCGTCGCCGGCGCCATAGCTGCCAATCCTGATGTCAAGGTAAATGTTAGCTACACCGGCTCCTTCGGCGACACCGCCCTGGCTGCCGAGGCCGCCAATACCCACATCGCTGCCGGCGCCGACGTCTTGACCGGCTCGGCTCAGCAGGTGGTGGGTGCCATTGGCGCCGCCAAAGAGAAAGGGGTCATCTGGATGGGCACCCAGGCCGATCAAAGCCCCATCTCCGAGGAGACTGTGGTTGCTTCCCAGCTGTACAATTGGGACGGCGTCTTCAGCGACATCATCAAGAAGCATCAAGCTGGCATCTACGGCGGCACCGCCTATGCCCTGACCCTGGCCAACGGCGGCCTGGTCATGAGCTTCTCCGACGCCCTGGACGCTGACGCCGTGGCTGCCGCCATGGCCGAAGGCGACGCCATCGCCGCCGGTGATATCGATGTCAACGCCGTCGTTGCTGGCGAGCAAACCGCTGTGCCCGCTGCTGAAGAAGCGGAAATGGTCTACCCGGAACTCGAACCGGTGCGCATCGCCCTGGTCATTCCTTCCACCACTACCGACCTGGCCTGGAGCCAATCGATCTATGACTCCCTGGCAGCCCTGCAGGATCACTACGGGGCAGACAACTTCGAGATCGCCTTCAGCGAGAATATGTTCAATGTGACCGATGCCGCTGCCGCCATCCGTGACTACGCCGATGATGGCTTCAATCTGATCATTGCCCATGGGGCCCAGTACGGCACCTCGCTGTTCGAAATCGCCCCTGACTTCCCGGAAACCAGCTTCGCCTGGGGTACCTCCACCAACTTCGGCGCGGACGAAGGGCTGACCAATGTCTTCTCCTACGATCCTCGTCTGGAGCAAGGCGGGTATGTCAGTGGTGTCTTGGCCGCCTACCTGACCGAGTCAGGTGTCATCGGCCTGGTTGGCCCGGTTGACGCCGGCGATGCCAAGCTGCAGGTTGACGGCTTCGTGGCCGGTGTCCACGCGGTTGATCCGGACATCAATGTCAACATCTCCTTCACCGGCTCCTTCGGCGACACCGCCCTGGCCGCTGAAGCCGCCAACACCCATCTGGCTGCCGGCGCCGACGTGCTCACTGGCTCCGCCCAGCAGGTTGTCGGCGCTATCGGCGTCGCCAAAGATGCCGGCGTCCCCTGGTTGGGCGTACAGGCAGACCAATCCTCCCTGGCCCCCGATTCGGTGGTGGCCACCGTCTTCTACAACTGGATTCCCACCCTGTTGGAGATGATTACCTCCAACCAGTCGGGCGTCTACGGCGGCAAGAGCATTCAGATGACTCTGGCCAACGGTGGTCAGCAGATGATCTACGCCGACAGCCTGCCGGCTGAGGCAGTAGAAGCAGCCATGGCTGCTGAAGCGGGCATCATCGACGGCTCCATCGAGATCGTCGCCGAACCGCGCAACTAGTTTTATCCAAGCGTTAGCAGGTGGCAGTCATCCATCAGGGTGACTGCCGCCTTTTGAGCATCGTATGACACCAGACGCAAAACTTCTACCTTCCGGTCTGCCGCGTATCGAATCGATGGAGATGCGGGGGATCGTTAAAAAATTCCCCGGCGTGTTGGCCTGTGATCATGTCAATTTCGACGTCAAAGCGGGCGAAATTCACGCTCTGTTGGGTGAGAATGGGGCTGGCAAAAGCACCTTGATGAAAATCCTCTACGGGCTGTACCATCCCGAGGAAGGGGAGATCATCTTGAACGGCCTGCCGGTGGAGATAAACTCCCCCACCGATTCCCTCAATCACGGAATCGGCATGATCCACCAGCATTTCATGCTGGTCGACACCCTGACCGTCGCCGAAAACGTGGCCCTGGGATTGAAGTCTACCAGAGAACCCCGCATGGATCTCGATGTGGTCTCAGCCAGGATCCGTGAACTGGCCGTCAAATACGGTTTGAAGGTAGATCCCAATGCCCTGGTTTCCAAATTGGCTGTGGGTGAACGGCAGCGGGTCGAGATCGTCAAGGCGCTCTACCGCGGTGCGGCGCTGCTGGTGCTGGACGAGCCCACCGCCGTATTGACCCCCCAGGAAGTGGAAGAGCTGTTCCACATTTTCCGCCAGATGGCTGCCGACGGCCACGCCCTCATCTTCATCTCCCACAAGCTGGATGAGATCTTCGCCCTCACTGACCGGGTCACTGTGCTGCGCGACGGCAAAGCGGTTGGTTCCACCCTTACCTCACAGATCAACAAAGCGGGGCTGGCGGCGATGATGGTCGGCCGCGAAGTCTCCCTGAGCCGTGAGCGTCCCGATGTGACCGTTGGCAAGGTTCGATTGAGCCTCAAGGGGATCAACGCCTTCAATGCCGACGGCCAGCAGATTCTAAAAGAGATCAACCTTGAGGTGCGCTCTGGCGAGATCGTCGGCGTCGCCGGCATCTCTGGCAACGGCCAGCGCCCCCTGGCGGAAACGGTCGCCGGACTGCAGCCGGTTGCCAGCGGCACTGTCGAACTGGACGGCCAGCTGGTCACCGGTCTGCCCCCGGCCCGGATGTTTAAAGCGGGCCTGTCGTATATTCCCGAAGAGCGGATGCATGACGGCGTGGTCAAAGATTTCTCCGTCGCCGAGAACCTGATCCTTCAGGACCATATTCATGCGCCCTTTTCCAAAGGGATCTTTCTTGATTTCAAATTCATCGCCAAACATGCCCAGCGATTGATTCAGGCGTTCAATGTGAAGACGCCCAGCCGGGAGACCCTGGTAAAGAACCTTTCCGGCGGCAACATTCAGAAGCTTATTTTGGCCCGGGAATTGGCTAGAGGCCCCAGAGTCCTCATTGCCGCCCAGCCTACCCGCGGCGTTGATATCGGCGCCACCGAATATATCCATGCCCAGCTCCTGAAAGGCCGGGCAGAAGGGTTGGCCACGCTGCTCATCTCCGAAGATTTGGATGAGGTCAAGGCGATGTCTGACCGCATAGCGGTGCTGTTCGAGGGTAGGATTATGGGCATTGTCACCAGCGACGAAGTCAGCACCGAGCAGCTGGGGCTGATGATGGCCGGCGAGGCCGCAGCTGTCTGATCTAGCCCGCTGCCGACGCTGGGCACTTGTTTCCGCAGGCGCGGTTAGGCATTATAATGTCCCGGCAAGACGAAATCACCTGGCTTGGATCGAGCCAGACCCACTGAAGCCGGCTGCCGCAGCCGTTCAGCCAGGGTGTCAGAGGCTGTGAGTTAAACCAGATACACCACGAATTCAGCCGCAAACTTGATTCTGACCGACCTGTTCTATTTGGCCCCGGATTAATCCCTGGTCTATTACACTTTGGAGACCGTTCATGCGTTTTAAACTTAATGGCATTGATATTGATTACCAAGGCGATCCCGAACTGCCCCTGCTGACCTATTTGCGGCAGGAGATTGGGATCAAGTCCGCCAAAGACGGCTGCGCCCCCCAGGCCGCCTGCGGCGCTTGTGTGGTGCAGCTCAACGACAAAGCAGTGTTAGGCTGCGTCACCAAGATGGGCAAGGTCGCCGGCAGTGAGGTCACCACCATCGAAGGGTTGAGCCCATACCGGCAGGATGTCTTCGCCAACGCCTTCGTAGAGAAGGGGGGTGTGCAGTGCGGCTACTGCATTCCCGGCATCGTCATTCAGGCCAATGCCTTGATCGGCCAGAATCCAGACCCCAGCCGGGAGGAAATCGAGAAGTCGCTGACTCCCAACTTGTGCCGCTGCACCGGCTATAAGAAAGTGGTCGATGCCATCTCCTATGCCGCCGAAGCGATCCGCAAAGAAGAGGAGATCCCATCGCCCACGGGCGACGGTCAGGTCGGCAGCCGGCTGCCCAAATATCAAGCCCGCGATCTGGTCCTGGGCCAGCACGAGTACGTCGATGACATCGAAATGGAAGGGATGGCCTTCGGCGCTATCCGCTTCAGCGATCATCCCCGGGCGGTGCTCAAATCGTTGGATATCAGCGCTGCCAAGAAGGTTGCCGGCGTGGAACGGGTATTCACCGCCGCCGATGTCCCTGGCGAACGGGTCATCGGCCTCATCCGCCAGGATTGGCCTTTGATGGTCGCCGTGGGTGAGATCACCCGCTACGTCGGCGATGTCCTGGCCCTGGTCGTCGCCGAGACCGACGAGATCGCCCGCCAGGCCGCCGCCCTGGTCCAGGCGGAGTACGAAGTCCTGGAGCCGCTGACCGACATGCATGCGGCCCTCCAGCCCGGCGCCCCCCAAATCCACGACAGCGGCAATATTCTCTCCCGCACCAGCACCAGCCGCGGCGATATCGAAGCGGCGATACGCGAATCGGCCTACACCGCCGGCGGGGTCTTCAATACCCAGCGGATCGAGCACGCCTTCATGGAGCCGGAAGCGGCGATCGCCTTCCCGTCAGGCGACGGCATCAAGCTGCTCTCCCAGGGGCAGGGCATTTTCGAAGATAGAGACCAGGTCAGCCGGCTGCTGGGGCTGGAAAAAGAGCAGGTCAAGGTGGAGCTGGTCCCCAACGGCGGCGGCTTTGGCGGCAAAGAAGATTTGACCGCCCAGGGCCACGCTTCGCTGGCGGCCTTCCTGCTGGGTAAGCCGGTCAAAGTGCGCCTGACCCGTGATGAGTCCATCCGGATGCACCCCAAGCGGCACCCTATCTGGATGGATTACCAGGTCGGCTGCGACGCTGCCGGCAAACTGACCTTTGTCAAAGTGAAATTCGTGGGCGATACCGGTGCCTACGCCTCGGTGGGCATGAAAGTGCTGGAACGCTCTGCTGGACACGCCACCGGCGCCTACCAGGTCCCAGTGACCGATGTGGAGGCGATCGCCGTCTACACCAACAACGTCCCCTGCGGGGCGATGCGCGGCTTCGGGGTCAACCAGGCCGCCTTCGGGCTGGAGAGCGTCCTTGACCAATTGTGCGAACAAGGGGGCTTCGACCGCTGGCAGTTCCGCTATGACAACGCCCTGGTGGACGGCGACATGACCGCCACCGGTCAGGTGATCGAGAGCGGCGCCGGCGCCAAAGCGACCCTGCTGGCGGTTAAAGACGCCTTTTATGCCGCCAAATACGCCGGGCTGGCCTGCGGCATCAAAAATACCGGCATCGGCAACGGCATGCCTGATGAATCATCTGCCTTAATAACCATTGTCGCCGCCGACAAACTGATCATCGACCACGGCTGGACCGAGATGGGCCAGGGGGTCAATACCATCGCCACCCAGGTCGTCTGTCAGGAGACCGGCATCCGTCCCGAGATCATCGAAGTCCGCCAGCGCACCGAATCAGAACAGGTTGCCGGCATGACCACCGCCTCCCGGGCCACCTCGCTGGTAGGCAACGCCCTGATTGACGCCAGCCGCAAGCTGAAAGCTGACCTGGATAGCCACAGCCTGGAAGAGCTGG
>JAHEEY010000156.1:0-3674 GCA_024640485.1 Chloroflexota bacterium
CGCTCGCTGACCAAGCTAGAGTCTCGCCATCAGAAACAGCTGGAAGCATGGTTGAGCGCATAGCTTGAAGCCAACTGAGTCCACCAAGTGAGGAAGGAAAGCCAATGGCGCCAGCCAAAGCAAAGAGCAGCGTGACACCCAGCCGCCGGCAGTATTTGGATATTAAATCGCAGCATCCAGATGCGATCGTGTTCTTTCGCTTGGGTGATTTTTATGAGACCTTTGACCAGGATGCTGAGGTAGCCGCCAGGGAACTGGATCTGGTGTTGACCAGCCGGCCTCAAGGGAAGAACCAGCGGACCCCCATGGCGGGGGTGCCGCACCATGCCGCTGAGGGATATATCGCCCGGCTGATAGCCAAAGGGTACAAAGTCGCTTTATGCGAACAGATGGGCAGCGAACAGATAAAGGGGTTGATGCCCAGAGAAGTAGTGCGGGTGTTCACCGCGGGGACGGTGATCGAACCGGGGATGCTGGAAGCCGGACGCAACAACTATTTGGCGGCGGTCATCGTCGACGGACACCGGGCCGGGCTGGCATATGCTGATGTCACCACCGGCGAATTCGCCACCACTCAGCTGGAGAACCGGCGCACCCTCATCGAGGAGCTGGCCCGGATTGCCCCGGCTGAGCTGCTGGTGGCTGACAGTGAACGCACCCTTTCTGATCTGGCCAAAACTATCAGCTCGCTGCCTGATTGGCGGTTTGAAGAGGGAAACGCCCGCCAAACGGTAATGGGGCATTTCGGGGTGACCACCCTATCAGGATTCGGCTGTGAGGGGAAACCGCTGGCGGTTCGCGCTGCCGGCGCAATTCTCCATTATCTGCAGGAGACACAGAGAGGGGCCATCGGCCAGATTCAGCGGCTGTCTACCTATAGTGTTGACGGTTATATGGCTTTGGATGGCGCTACCCGCCGCAATTTAGAATTGACGGAGTCCATTGGCGGCGAGCGTCAGGGATCTCTTCTGAGCACGGTAAACAAGTGCGTGACGGCAATGGGAGCTCGGCTGCTGCGAGCCCGGGTGACTCGGCCGCTGTTGGATGCCGATGCTCTGAATCGACGGCTCGATCGGGTAGAGATGTTCTTCGACAACGGGCTGCTGCGAGCTGATCTGCGGGCGGCGCTGAAAGGGCTGCCGGACCTGGAGAGGCTGACCAATCGGGTGATAGGGGGCAAAGCCACACCGCGAGATCTATATCAAATTGGCCTATCGCTGGAATCGATCCCAGGTCTGCGAAAACTGCTGACCGCCGGCGGTCAAGATGGAACAGCTTCGCCGCTGCAGGAATCCCTGGCAAACCTGGACGCTTGCCCGGAAGCGGCTGACTTGATCAGCCGGGCAGTGGTTGAAGAGGCGCCTACCAATCTTAACAAGCCCGGGGTGATACGGCCAGGCTTTTCGGCGGAGCTGGACGGGGTGATGAATTCTTCGGCACATGCTCGTGATTGGGTGGCTAATCTGGAATCCCATGAACGGAAGCGAACCGGTATCAACTCGCTCAAAGTGGGATTCAACAAGGTGTTTGGCTATTATCTCGAGATCACCAAAGCGAATGCTCACCTGGCCCCGGAAGATTATATTCGCAAGCAGACGTTGACCAACGCGGAGAGGTACATTACCCCCGAACTAAAGGAATACGAAACGCTGATTCTGAATGCTGAGGAACGCATCCTGGAGATTGAGCGGCGCATTTTTACCGATGTGTGCCAGCAGGTCGGTTCATTTGGGACCCGCCTGTTGAAAACCGCCGGCGTTTTGGCGCAGCTGGACGTCGCTTCGGGATTGGCTGAGGTGGCGGCCCACAATGGATACGTCCGACCTTCCTTGTCCACCGGGGACGAGATGTTGGTAGAGGATGGCCGCCATCCGGTTGTGGAGCACAGCCTGATATTGGAGCGATTTGTGCCCAATCGCACCCAATTCGCCGACGTTGAGCGGATTCAGATCATCACCGGCCCCAATATGAGCGGTAAATCCACCTACCTGCGCCAGGTCGCCTTAATCACCTTGATGGCCCAGATCGGCAGCTTTGTGCCCGCATCTTCGGCTCACATCGGCCTGGCGGACCGGATCTTCACCCGTATCGGCGCCCACGACGAGCTCCACGCCGGCCGCTCCACGTTCATGGTTGAGATGGTGGAGACGGCAGAGATCCTCAATCACGCCACCCGCCGCTCGCTGCTGATCTTGGATGAGATTGGCCGGGGGACCAGCACGTACGATGGTCTGGCTATCGCCTGGTCTATCGTGGAGTATCTTCACAACCATCCCCGGTTGAAGCCGCGCACCTTATTTGCTACCCATTATCATGAATTGGTGGGGCTGGCGGAGATGCTGCCGATGGTTGAAAACTACAACGTCGATGTCTCTGAAGAAGGGGACAAAGTGGTCTTCTTGCACCGCATCGTCCCCGGAGGCGCTGATAAGAGCTACGGCATCCATGTCGCTCAGCTGGCAGGGCTGCCCCGCGACGTGATCAATCGGGCCAACGAAATCCTATTAGATTTGGAGAAGCACGCGCCAACGACTGCCGTTGAACCCAGCCGGCTCAACAGGGGCCAGCAAATCGCCTTGTTCCCTGAAGCCAGCCCTATTCTGGATGAGCTGAAATCGCTGGATGTCAACATGCTGACGCCTCTGGAAGCGATCAACAAGCTGTACGAGTGGAAGCGCCGCTATGCGGATGAAGGGTAGCCCGACCTGGCGTGCCGTCCCTCTTGAATAGACCTGCTTTAATCCCTTCGCTTCATGTGAAGGGATTTTCGTTTATAGGGGGAACAACTGGCCCGTTTCAGCGATATCAACGCCGGCAGCCAGCACCGTCTGCCGCTGTTCACTGTCAAGATCCAGCAGCGGGTTGGTGTGATTGAGATGGGTCAGGACCAGCTGGCAGGGCAGGTCGTTGAATAGGCTGACCGTTCGAGGTACCAGCGGATGAGCTACCGGGGGCCGACCGCCTAGCTCATCCGCGGAGTAGAAGGAAGCGTCGACTAAAGCGAAATCAACGTGATTCAGCTGTTCACGTGCTTTGGGCCAGGCTTCCCAGCTGTCGATGTCGGGCAGGTATAAAAGCGAATTGCGCGGCCCTTGGATAAGATAGGCGAACGTGCCCGCGCCCCATTCATCGCGGTGAGGCACCGGGATGGGAGATATACGCAGGTCTGGCGCCAGATCGACAGCCTGGTTGGGCTGGAGGGGAGTCAGGTTCAGGTTGCGCAGCAGCGGCGACCACAGTTCAGTAGTGGAAAGGATGCGGCACAGCTCTTCGGGAGCGTATACGGGCAGTTCTTCCACGGCCATCGCTTCTGGGCCTAACTGGGGCAAGCCGCCGATGTGGCCCATATGGGCGTGGGTGATGAAGATGCCGTCGATCTGACGCAGCCGACCGCGCCGCTGGCGGTGGCTGCCGACTGCAGGGGCCAGTAAATCTAGCTGGTATTTGATGTCGGGGGTGGCATCAATCAGCCACACGGACGGCTGCGGTTTGCGGGTATCGACGACTGCCAGACAAGCAGCGTACTGCGGCGGCGACTGCTTTTCAAATGCCGCCGCACATCGAGGGCAGCGGCAGCCGATGTGCGGCAAGCCGCCATCCTGCATGATGCCCAGCACAACGGCTGAAATCTGATTGCTTGGGTATTGGAGCATGGGCTAACGCTACCTTCTACG
>JAHEEY010000156.1:3774-9482 GCA_024640485.1 Chloroflexota bacterium
GGATCCTATTGGCACATTTTACTTATAGACAAAGTACGCCCCTCTGTTAGAATAAGGGCTTGTCATTCAACAGTGAGGAGGAGGAGATATGAAAGAAACCTCGAGACGTATAGGAAACCTTCCCGTTTCGGCGACGCTTGCGGTAGCAGATAAAGCAAAGGCGCTTCAGGCTGCCGGTCACGACGTTATTGCTCTTGCCGGCGGCGATCCCGATTTCGACACGCCCAGCCACATCAGCGAAGCGGCGTTTGCCGCCATTCGAAATGGCGCTACTCATTACCCGGCGCCAATGAAGGGCATCCCTTCATTGTTGGAAGCGATCGCAAACAAGATGGATCAGGATAACGGCATTCACATTAATCCCAAGAGCGATGTGGTGGTGACACCTGGGGCTAAATGGTCTTTGTTTTTGGCGCTGGCTGCGATATTGAACCCGGGTGATGAAGTCCTCTATCTGGAGCCGGTGTGGGTCTCCTACCCGCCGATGATCACCCTTGCCGGCGGCATCCCGGTGGCTGTCAGCCTTCCCAGCGAAGATAATTTCACTATTACCGCCGATCGATTGCGTGCCAAAATCACGCCGAACACGAAGGCTTTGATGATGAATACTCCCAGCAATCCTACAGGCCGGGTCTTGACCCAGGCGGAGCTGGACGCGATAGCTGAGGTCGCTTTGGAAGCCGATCTGTATGTCATCGCCGATGAGATTTATGAGAAGCTGGTTTTTGACGGCCGCAAGCATCTTTCCCTGGCGGCGATGCCCGGCATGGCTGAGCGTACCCTGACCATTAACGGCCTTTCCAAAGCGTATGCGATGACTGGATGGCGTATGGGCTGGCTGGTAGGGCCGGCGTCAATCGTAAAGATGGCTGCCAAGATGAATGGCCAGACCGTTTCTTCAGCGGCGAACTTCACCATGCATGCCGCCGTGGCCGCACTTACCGGCCCGCAGGATTTCATCGGGGTGATGCGCGATTCATACCAGGCGCGGCGCGACTATATGGTCAATGCCCTTAATGCCATTGATGGGGTCGAATGCCGCTCCATCGAGGGCGCTTTCTATCTATTCCCGCGATTCCCAAACAGCAAGAAGAACAGCTTGGAGCTGGCAGACGCGCTGTTGGATCAGGCGGGGATCGCCGGTGTGCCTGGGATCGCCTTTGGCGCCAGTGGTGAGGGACATGTCCGTTTCTCGATTGCCACCGCCATGGCAGACCTGGAGCGAGCCGTCGCACGCATCGTGGATGTTGTCCCTAACCTCTAAAGGATGAACCAAGCAATGAACCTTCCCAGCACAGCCGATGTTGTCATCATCGGAGGTGGCGTGATGGGTGCCAGTACCGCCTACCATCTTGCCGCTCGCGGGCATAAAAATATCCTTTTGCTGGAACGAGACCGGTTCTTCGGCCAAGGAGCGACCGGCCGCTGCGCCGGTGGCGTGCGCTACCAGTTTGCCACTGAAGTCAATATCAGGCTCTCTTTGGAAAGCCTTCCCATGCTGGATCGGTTTGAAGATGAGATCGGCCAGGCGATCGATTTTCAAAAGTCGGGCTATCTGTTCCTACTGAACAACGAGGCCGATGTCGCTAAATTCAAAAATAATGTCGCCCTGCAGCATCGTTTGGGGGTGATGACCGATTGGTTGGACGGGGACGAAATCCGCCGGCGCCTGCCGATGATGCGATTGGATGACATTTCCGCCGGCGCCTTCAATGCCGATGATGGGATCGTGGATCCCAATGGGGTGGTGATGGGGTATATCAACGCCGCCAGACGGCTGGGCGTCACCGCCTTGAATGATGTCTCCGTCACCGGTATCAACATCGAGGGCGGCAAGGTGATCGGTGTGGAAACCTCGACTGGTAAAGTGTCGGCCCCAGTAGTGGTGAACTGTGCCGGGCCATGGGCTGGCCTGATCGGGACAATGGCTGGGGTTGAGATCCCAATCACGCCGATACGCCGGCAAATGTTGACCACCACGCCGCTGCCGGAAATTCCAAAAGATTTCCCCTTCGTCATCGATTTCGCCCAATCCCTCTATTTTCATCGAGAAGGGGAGGGGTTGTTGACCGGGATGTCTAATCCTGGCGAGGCTCCTGGATTGGACCAGAGTGTCGATCCCGAATGGGAAATGGTAAATCTTGATGCGGCCATTCAGAGGCTGCCAATGTTGGAGCGGGCGGGACTGGTAGCCCACTGGGCAGGATTGTATGAGGTAACCCCTGATGCCCACCCGATCTTCGGTGAAACACCAGTCACCGGTTTCTACATCTGCTCCGGATTCTCCGGTCATGGCTTTATGCATGGGCCGGTGTCCGGAAAGCTGATGGCGGAGTTCATCCTTGACGGTGGGGCCAAGACGGTTGATGTTTCGATGTTGAATTTGGGTCGATTTGACCAGCTCCACTTGAATCACGAGTATAATGTAGTCTAGGACAGATGATGGTAGCTAGTCAGCAGCCGAGTGATTTTGAAAGTGATTCTGGGGTATCGTTTATGAATTTGGCGCTCAATTGGTTGAAATTCTTATCGGCTGCGGTCGTCTTGGCATTAGTGGTGGGCTGCGGCGGCGGAGGAGATGAGACGCTGGCGGCTACCTCTGTACCGGAGCCAACCGGTGAGGTGGCACCGACGCCAGATGCCGTTGCTACTCGAAATGGGCGTGATTTCGTGGTCATCGCCACCGACGCGCCTAACCCCAACTTCACCGCTTTTGATAAGTTCGGCAATGTCATCGGTTTCAACAACGATCTCATGTCCCGCCTGTCGGCGGTGGCTGATTTCGAGTTTGAATTTGTAGTAACACCCCATGAGGGGGTGTTGGAGAATCTCGACAGCCAGGCGAATTACGATTTTGACGCGGTAATGTCATCGTTGGTGATTCCAGATGAGCCGCGTGCCGGCATCGCTTATACCCTGCCGTATTTGGAGGCAGGACAGGTGCTGATGGTCCTGGCTGATAACAGTGTGGTGCAGAGTGTGCGGGACATTCAACCAGGCATGGCAATTGGCGTGGTCGAAAACAGCAGCGGTGAACAGGCTGCCCTGGAGATTGCCAGGGTCAGCGAATCTGATCTTCACCGGTTTGATTCAGTGATACCGCTGCTGCAGGCATTGATTGATGATGAACTGACCGCGGTTGTGGTAGAAAGTTACGTCGCCGAACATTTCGCTAATGCTTACCCGCAGCAGCTGAAGATTGCTGGCGGATCTGATCGCAGCAATTGGATCAGCCAAAAAGGGTATGGGATCGCGGTGGCGGCAAGCAACACCAAGCTGCTGGAGCAGTTGAACCAAGCCATTGTCCAGGTGCAGAATGATTCAACGGTTGAGCGGCTGACCGTCGCCTGGCTCATTCCCAGCGGCACCATCAATGCTGGAGAGTCTCGAGTGCCAACCTCAGCCAGTGAATTGATCATCGGCATGGTAGGGACCCTCGATAGCATGGATCCTGCTTCTGATCCGGATCTGATGGGTTGGGAACTCAAGCAGAATACCATGAGCGGTCTATTTGCCATCGACAGCAGCAACGCGCTGGTGCCGATGTTGGCCGCCGGCTTGCCGGAGATTTCCGCCGACAAGTTGGAATATACCATTCGCCTGCGAAGCGGTATACGTTTCCCTGACGGCAGCGAACTGACTGCCGACGACGTGAAATGGTCGATTGACCGCTCTGCCGGACTGGGCAGCTTCCTGGTCAACAACTATCTAAAAGATAGCGATGAAAACAACTTCGCGGATGATGACGCCGTCCAGGTTGTTGACGCACAGACGGTGAAAATCGTCTTGAAGGAGCCGACAGCCTACTTCCTGGATCTGTTGGCTACACCGCCCTATGCACCCATCAGTGACGAATGCTACAATCTGAGCTGGGATCTAAGCAGCAGCTGCGGCGGTATCGGCCCTTACACTATCGCCAGCCGGGACGCTGAGATGATCCAGTTGAAGGCCAATCCGGAGTGGCCCGGCCGTCCAGTGCCGGCCTTCGAGAATATTCAAATCCGTTTCTTTACCGATCCAGAAATGATGCTGCGGGCGTTGGCGGGATTCCAATCGATAGATGTCGCCTGGACGGGGCTGACTTTTGAAGATCTGACCGCTCGTCGTGATACGGATATCGACGGCGATGGAACGCCCGATGTCAAGGTGTGGACTGGCCCGGCTATCTTCAAGAGTTATCTAATGTTTGATCACGCCGCACCCCCTTGGGACAATGAGAATGTCCGGCAGGCAGCTGCTCTTGCCGTCGATCGTGACGCTCTGACTGAGGCCGTGTTCAACGGCAGCCGCAAGCCGCTTTTCAGCCCTATTCCCGATGAAGTGCCCGGGCACCTGGCAACCTTGCCTGCGCGGGATCTAGAGCGGGCGCGCACCTTGCTGCTGGATGAGGGCTACAGCGGCAGTAATCCGCTGCCGATAACCATCTGGTATACCAATGACGCACATTACACGGTGCTGGAAGAGGCATATGCCGATGCGATAAAGAGCCAGTTAGAGGAAACAGGGGTCTTCCAGGTTAGTCTGCAGAGCGCTCCGTGGGATATTTACCGTCCTCAAGTTGGCCAATGCGGCTATCCGGCTTACCTGCTGGGATGGCCAACCCCCGGCGATCCTGTGAACTATCTGGATGCCAGCAGCTGGACTGATTTCTTCATCCTGAACCCAACAACCGGGTTCTGCTCCAATTATGAAAACGAAGCGATGGCAGCGCTGATCGAAAGCTCGCGCAGCGAACTGGATCCGGCTGCCCGAACAGCGATCATCGCTGAAATCCAGCAGTTGTGGGCTGCGGAACTGCCTACCCTGGACTTGACACAGGAAACCCGGCAAGCGTTGGCACTGAGCAAGGTGGACAATGTCCGTATTGACGCCATGGGTTTTCTGCATTATGAGATGCTGACCAAGGATGGGGGGTAAGCGGGGGGAAAGCTGTAGAAAATGCATAGGGCGGGTCGGTAATTATATCGGCCCGCCCTTTTTGTTTGTCGGGTGGGTGCTAAATCACTCTTTTGACTTGTTCTCTAGTCGCTTTGCTCGTGGTCCTACCACACGTTCATTCCCTTCGATAATGCGCTTGATATTCGGCCGCAGCGCGTAGGTAACAACCAGGGCTGTGGCGATACTAGCCAAGAAGTAGGCCAGGGGGGAAAGCCCCATGGCATACCGAATCCCGAAGATGACGGGCAGCAGCACAGCAACGGTAAGTGAGGCGACGGACGCCATGCCAACACCAAGCAGCATCCCTATCATGACCACAAAGGCGATGGGAAAGACGCCTGGCCAAAGCGCTGTTGCCCAGCCGACGTTCGGGGTTGTGCCAGCACCGCCCCGCCAGTTTAGGAAGACAGACCAATTGTGGCCGACCACGGCCATCACGCCAGTCAGCGCTAAGGCCCAACTGCGCAGTGCCCAATCTTCGCCAGCCAGGGCGTCGAGGGCCAGCTGGGACAGCCAGATGGATCCAGCGCCCTTTAACACGTCGCCGAGACCAGTCACAATGCCGGCCGACAGTCCGGCGGCTCGATAAGCATTGGTGCCGCCTGTCCGACCGCTGCTGACCAGGCGAAGATCAACCTTCTTGGTCTTCTTAACATACAAGTACCCAAGAGGTAAGGCGCCCCCAAAATAGCCGATCAACCCTGCGACAAGAAAATACAAAATGATTAGCATGTTTCCCTCAAATCATGTTAAACCAGCCACTGCTTGGA
>JAHEEY010000604.1 GCA_024640485.1 Chloroflexota bacterium
GCAGCGGACAACGATCCACATCAGCAACTACGAAGAGGTTGGGCATGGAGCCGCGGCCGGCTTTCCAAATGATTTGACCGACCTGCTGTGTGTCGATATGGCGGTTGTGGCGCCCAAGCAGGAGTCGGACGAGTACTCGGTGACCATCTGCGCCAAAGACTCCGGCGGCCCGTACCACATGGGGCTGCGCCGCCAATTGGAGGCACTGGCTGAGGCTGAAGGGATTCGGTACCGGACTGACATCTATCCATATTATGGATCTGACGGGACCGCTTTCTGGCGCGCCGGCGGCAACGTCCGCGTCGGGCTAATTGGACCCGGCGTCGACGCTTCCCACAATTACGAACGCACGCACGCCGACGCTATGGAAAACAGCGCGAAACTGATCGCTGCCTACTTAATGAGCTAGTTTCACATCAGCCGCGATTTGCGGCCGTCTATTACCGCAATTCAATCCGAGCCGCTTGTCAGCTTTCGACAGCATCATGAATTTCCCAATATCCTCTGTCAAGCTTTCTATTAGCTATCTATAACTACCAAAATCGGTTGATTGATGACGCAATTGGAGAAAATCATGAGCAAGCAAAGAACGACCGTTTTCATACTTCTTCTGCTGACCATTTCACTAACTTTTGGCTGCCGTCAAAACGAGCCAGAAACCGACTCTGCCACCGATACGCCTGCGACACCGGCTGATACGGCTCCGGCAACAGCAACCACGGAAACAGCCGCTGCCGCCCCATCGCTGGGGACGGCAACGGTGGAAAGCATCCAGATTATGCTGTTGGAGAGCTTTCCAGTTCAAGTCAATGTGCTGGTTCGCGGCGAGATTTCCAACAGCTGCACTGGGATCGAAGAGATCACGGCCGAGATGGTCGAGGGTCAGTTCGAGATCGACCTCGCCGTTGCGCTGCAGGACAATCCCCCTTGTACCGAATCGGCCGTGCCTTTTGAAGAGAGCGTCTCACTTGACGTGTTAGGGCTTGATGCCGGCCGGTATATCGTTGCCGCCAACGGCATCACCGGCTCATTCACCCTTGACATCGACAATCGCATACCGCCGGAATCGACTCCCGATCCAACAGCATCATCAGACTCACGCACAGCCTCGATCAGCGGCAGCGTCTGGCACGATCTGTGTTCAGTTGCCCCCGGCGAAGGTGACCTCGAGCCGCAGCCGTCCGCAGGCTGTATTGAAACAACAGACGGCGGATGGCAGGCCAACGGAACCTTGGAGGCGCTGGAGCCAGGGCTGGCCGGGATACTGGTCATCCTGAGTGAAGGCAGCTGTCCAGGGGAGCAGCTGCAGACAACCAATACGGATGAAGACGGGGGCTTCCTGTTCCAAGCGTTAGCGGCTGGCGTCTACTGCGTTTCAGCCGACGCTCTCGATGAACAGAACAGCGCAATCCTCATCCCCGGCGAGTGGACTTATCCGATCGCGGCTGATGGGTCCGCTGAGATCGAGTTGACCAGCGGCGAAGCCGCTGAGGCCGTGAATTTCGGATGGGACTTTCAGTTCCGGCCGATTCCAGACGTAGACTTGACCAGCTGCCGCAACAGCATTGGCTTTGTAAAAGACCTGTCCATCCCGGATGACACCATCATTCTCCCTGGGGCGGAGTTTTCCAAAGGATGGCAGCTGCGTAATACCGGCACCTGCCCCTGGACCACAGATTACAGTCTGTCGTTCGTCGGGGGCGACGGTATCCCTGGCGCCGGGGATGTGCCCCTGGAAGTTGATGTCGCCCCAGGGGAAACGGTTGACCTGTACGTGACGTTAAGCGGCCCGGATAGCTTGGGCACCTATCGCGACAATTGGCAGCTCCGTGATGCCAACGGCGAGCCTTTCGGCATCGATGGAGACATAGGAGAGGCCTTTTGGCTTCAAATTGTGGTTGCCGAACCGGAGGCCGCCCCGGTGCCCAATTCCGCGTCCATCGGCGGCGTTATTTGGGCGGACAGCTGCCGGCTGCTCAGCAGCGGTTCCCCATCCGCAGGCTGCATTGAAGCGGGGGAAGGAAGCGGCATCTACATCGCTGATGGAAGCTTCAACTTCGCTGAGGCTCCGATTCCAGAGGTAGCAGTTCTCTTGGGACAGGGGGTGTGCCCTGCCGAAGGACCGATCCTTGATCAGAATGTCTTGGCAACGGCAACCAGTGATCAGGACGGCCTGTATCGCTTCGCCAATCTCGATGAAGGCAGCTACTGCGTCGCCATTGACGCGTTTAGCCCCGAGAATGTGGAGACGCTGATACCAGGCGACTGGACATGGCCGGCGCGCGGCGTCAGCCGACTTACCGTACTTTTGACCGCCGGTGAAGAGATATCGGATATTGATTTTGGCTGGGATGATCTAGATTAAACTGACATGATTCGAACCATCGTACTCCTGCACTTGAGCCTGTTCCTGGTCAGCTGCCAATCTTTGGCAGACGTACAAAACCAATCACCAGCCCGGGCAAAAACCGCTGCTGAACATAGCGAGCTTCCCACCAAGGCGGTTGCGGCCGAAGCGCCGGCGACAGCCACGGCTGCCACTGTCTCACTTCCGCCCAACACGCCTACTGCCGTGCTCACACAGTCACCGACACCATCACCACCTGAGACGCCGACCGCTGCTGCGACGCTCACCGCCACAGCCGTGCCCACGGATACACCAACCGCTGTTCCCACCGCTACAGCAACAGCAGTCAATCCTTTGGTCGCCAAGTTTCCCTGCGCCCCGCTGGCAGAAGTAGAA
>JAHEEY010000605.1 GCA_024640485.1 Chloroflexota bacterium
GCTCAGCCAATCTTTCAAAATCACTCATTATCCACTCCCAACTCAGTATTGAGACAATTGTATCATCTCGCGACCGTTCGTAGAACGGCATCGATGAAGCTAAAATAGGATCACTGGGCTGTAATTAACGGCAGCCCGCGGCGGCTGAGGCATGCAGTTGGGCAGCCAGCATGGAATGGTCCACTGCCGCTCTGCGACCCAGCTGCTGCCGATGACGCACATACGGTGCCAACAGTTCCCAGAAATACGGTAGGACAGCGGCACATGATTCAAAGAAGATTTCGGGGGACATTTCAATACATCTATGCCCATTGGCCAGCCTTCCTGCTCGCTTATGGGGGGATGATTGCCGCCCTGCTGCTTATCGCCGTTGGCATCGAACAAGGGTGGTTGGCACTGGTGCCGCTGGCGGCAGCAGCGGCAATCCTGCTTGGCTATGGCGTTGCCGCCGCCGCCTGGTCAGCGCACCAGCTCTACGATGCTGAAGGCCTTCTTCCGCACCAGGTCTTGTTTGACATGGCCAATATCAAGCCGGGCGATTCGCTGGCCTACCTCGACTTTGGACTGCGTGAAAGAGCGGCTGAGATCGCAAGCCGTTTGACCAAAGGGAAAGTGACCGTCATCGATGTCTACAATCCCCAGCTGACTCCCAGCCGTCCTTTGTACAGGAGACGGATGCGGGCGCCTTCCTCGGTTAGAGATCCGCGGCTGGATTGGCTCAATGGGAGTGTTGATTTACTGCCGATGCCCGATAACAGCGTACCGGCACTGTTCTTGTGTGAGGTGCTGTCGGAATTGAGGCAGCAAGGCGATCGAAAAGCGCTGCTGAAAGAGGTGCGTCGAATCCTGAAGCCGGGAGGATGTGCTTTGATTGCCGAACCAAGCCAGAGCCAGACCAACTGGCTGACAAGGGGCCCTGCCGCAGCCGGCATACCCACGGTGCAGGAGTGGCGCGATCTGCTGTCCGAATGCGGCTTCAGCCTAGTGAAGGAACGGGAATTGTCCGGGCTCATTCACTGCATGCAGGCGACCAAGATCCGACCTGCCGACCGCGGCCAGCTGAGATTTGATCTGTGAAGTGATGTTCCCGGTTGAATTGAGTAGATTTGCCTGGAAAGCAGCCTCAAAAGCCGAAGATATGTTAGCAATTTATATAAAGCGCTGAGGTGCTCTTGACAACAATCTCTGTGGGAATCTACAATGGTCTATAGGTGATTTGAGTTTCATGCACCTTAATCTTGGCACGAGCTGGACCGGTAGCCTGGACGAATGTCAAGAAAGGTCAAGTACACCTTCTTTCCCGGTTTGAATTAGTAGACCGGCAAGATACAACGGTCAGGTCAATTAACAACTACATCTTGCCCCTCCATGGCAGCTTTGACAGCTGCTTGACTATCGTTCAGGGGTAATGATTGCGGCACCAGGCGGTATGCTATGACATCAACTCGGACACAGCCGGTAAACCTGGTTTCTCCGACAAGGACAGGGAACGCTGAGCTATTGGATATAACGACAAATGGGATGCCATCCTTTCCAAATAGCGATTTCTTAGCTGGCGTGCGAACGAAAACTCTTGTGGATACCTTGCTCACAGCCAAAGGTGGTGTGCCTTTGGCTAGTCCTGAGACTGCCACCCAACAGCAAAATGCAGTAATTTAATCGAATATCGAGCGATTTTGCAGCGGCGCATTACCCTATGCGCTGGTACTGTCGCACACGACTATCGCACTTTCAACATATCAAAACATCAATACCTCCTATCAAACTATGAAACAATTTCGTCACAAAGCATTCTTCTTGTTCATTATCATCCTCATCTTAACTGCAATGGCCTGCCAATCGAGTACGCTCGGGCAGCCGCCAGCTGAAATCGACAACGACGCCATTATTCGCGCCGCGGTGGCCACGATTGAAGCCCAGTCCCAAGCGGTCGTTCAGCCCTCAGCTGATAACAGCAGCAGTCAGAGCCCGCCGCTCAGCTTTGAACTGCAGGATCGGCTGATTGATGTGTACAAACGGATCAACCCTTCGGTGGTTCACATTTTCGTGTACAGCAGTTCGCTTAATATGCCGCTGGGCAGCGGCAGCGGCTTTGTCTATGACATTGATGGGCACATCGTAACCAACAACCATGTGGTCTCGGAAGGAGAGCGGTTTGAGGTCGCCTTCCCGGACGGCAGCCGTCAAAATGCCGTCTTGATCGGGAACGACGTTGACAGCGATCTGGCGGTCATCAAAGTGGATGAGCTGCCGGCTGACACTGCCCCAATAGCGCTGGGCGAGTCGTCGACGCTGGAAGTAGGCGAGTTCGTGATCGCCATCGGCAATCCCTTCGGCGAAATTAGTTCGATGTCAGTCGGTATTGTCAGCGGGCTGGGCAGGACGATTGACTCCCAGCGCCCAGTGGATGGGGGCGGCCGCTATTCACTTCCTCAAGTCATTCAGACGGATGCCGCCATTAACCCAGGCAACTCCGGCGGGCCGCTGCTGAATCTCAGCGGCGCGGCAGTCGGGGTCAACAGCGCTATTTTGACCCGCAGCGGCACCAATTCCGGCGTCGGATTCTCGATCCCGATCAATGCGGTAAAGCGGGTAGTACCCTCGCTGATAGCGAACGGAGCCTATACTTACCCGTATATTGGCATAAGCATGGCCAGTTCGCTGAATCTTGAAGCCCAGGCGGAGCTTGGTCTTTCCACGGGCAACGGCGTCTATGTGACCAATGTCGTCGCCGGGACTC
>JAHEEY010000157.1 GCA_024640485.1 Chloroflexota bacterium
TGCTTACTTCTTAAACCCCAAATGCATAAACTCGTTGCCCTATGCGCCAAATCTGGCGAGGGGAACAACCGCGGCTGCATGTTCGATCCTGATTATTGGCTTCGCCGCTGACCTCGGCTGGTAGTTGAGATGCAGTCGAGTAAGACAACCGGGTCTGCTTGAGCGCAGGAATGACTTCGGCTGGGCGATGTGTCGTGTCTGGGCATTCCCTCTGCAAATGTACTAGAATGGGGGCTGGCTTTGCCGCCAAATGATGCGGCTGTCAGCCGAAGTACAGTTGTGGACCAATTCATGAATGTGCCGGCTGGGAATAAGTCATTCAGGCGCTGGAATGAACCGGCAAGCCGGACTTGCCGGCAGTTACTCGAGTTAAGTTTACATAAGGAAGGATCCAGCTGAACGCCAGCGGCAATCATGCTTGATTTGCGGCCCACCCGTGGGCATTATCTAGCGTTGTCACCACTTGGGCTTACCCAGGAGCAATAAGGCCATTAAGAATTATCAGCTAATTCAGTGGATGCGGTTCATGAAAGATGCGGTTAACCAAGCGTAATATGCAAGACAAAGATTTAAGTCTGGTCATTCCAGTTTTTAACGAAGTAGAGAATCTGCGGGCCTTAACCGTAGAGATAACCGAGGCCCTGGCGGATCAAGGGCTGGATTACGAAATTGTCTATGTCGATGACGGCAGCAGCGATGGCAGCTTTGAGCTGATGAGGACGCTGCATGAGGAAGATGCCCGGGTTGTAGTCATTCGCTTCCGCCGAAATCATGGGCAGACCGCTGCCTTTGCGGCAGGGTTTGACCACGCCCGCGGCAAGCTCATCTTGACCATGGATGCCGACAGACAGAACGACCCGGCTGATATCCCCAAATTTATCACCAAGCTGGGCGAAGGGTATGATGTGGTCAACGGCTGGCGGGAGAACCGCCAGGACGGCTGGTTGATGCGCAAACTCCCCTCCATGATCGCCAATCGGCTGATTGCCCGGTTGACCCATGTTCCCCTCCGGGATCGTGGATGCTCACTGCGGCTCTTCAGGTCGGAGGTGGTTAAGGATCTTCATTTGTATGGGGAACTGCACCGGTTCATCCCGGAGATGGTCAATTTCGCCGGTTTTAAGATGGCCGAGGTGCCAGTCAATCATCGAGCCAGGGTGGCCGGTATTTCCAAGTATGGCTTATCGCGCACCTTCCGGGTCATCCTTGATCTGATCACCATCCTTTTCCTGCGCCGCTACAGCGATCGCCCCATGCAGCTGTTTGGCGGCTTAGGGGTCGCTTCCGGAGGGACGGGCGTCCTGCTGGGCATTTACCTGACCTGGCTCAAAGTCTGGGCCGGCATTCAGGGCGGCATAGATGGTTTTCATGGGATGAAGATCGGGGAACGGCCGCTGCTGCTGTTGGCGATCTTACTGATTATCTTGGGCGTCCAATTTCTGGTGATGGGGCTCATCGCTGAATTGATCGTGCGCACCTACTATGAGACCCAGGACAAAACGATCTACTACTTGCGTGAAGTGATAGAGGCGCAAGATCCGGTGAAACCGGCGCCGTAGCCAGCTCGACGCTTTGGACGGCAGCGTCGGCAGGTATGGGTACTGTTTCACCTGGCCAAGCTGCCGGGCGCGGTAAATGTTTTTCTTTCATCACAGAACCACAGATAATATGACAGGTCGCCCCAGAAAGGGGATGCTGGGCCATCCGGTGTTGGAAAGCGTATCAGTCAGTAAATGAGGAAACGATTGTGCTTGTTGGACTCCTGAAATCAATGCGACCGCGGCAATGGCCCAAGAATTTTTTCGTCTTCGTGGCCTTATTTTTTGATCGTAAGCTGACCGAACCTACCAGTGTTGGTAGGGTGCTCATCGCTTTCGCCTTACTGTGCTTGATGTCAGGTGCGGTGTACTTGATGAATGATTTGGCGGATATCGAGAGTGATCGCCAGCACCCCAAGAAGAAGAATCGCCCACTGCCATCGGGCCAAATAAGCCCAACTTCGGCTATCATCGCGTCTGTCGGGCTGGCTGCCGGCAGTTTGATTGCCGGATTCACGTTGTCTACTGAGTTTGGCTTCATCCTCTTGCTATATCTGGCGATACAGATCGCGTACAGCTTCTGGCTGAAGCAGGTGGTGTTGGTAGATGTCAGCATTGTGGCCTCCGGCTTCATCATGCGCATTGCTGCCGGCGTGACCATCATTGATGTTCAGCGGTTCTCTCCCTGGTTGTATGTATTTGGCGGGTTCCTGGCGTTGTTCCTGGTGCTGGGCAAGCGGCGGCAGGAGCTGGTTATGTTGGGTCAGAGTGCCGGCACCCACCGCGCGATTCTTGACGAATACAACCTGGATCTGATTGATCGGTTGATCGGCATCGTGACCACCAGTGCCATCGCTGCTTACAGCCTGTACACCTTCCTGGCCGAGGGGATGCCGGAAAATCATGTGATGATGCTGACCATCCCTTTTCTCATTTTCGGTATCTTCCGGTACATGTACCTGATTCACGTTCGCAATGAAGGGGGGGCACCGGAAGAGATCTTGCTGAGAGATCGGACGTTTCAGGTGACCATCATCCTATTCGGGGCGGTCGCCTTCATCGCTTTGTACGTGTTGGCCTGACGGACGCCGAGAATTATGCGGGTAGAAGCGACAGCCCCAGGAAAGGTGATTCTATTCGGAGAACATGCCGTGGTGTATGGCCGCCCGGCTATCGCGGTACCTTTGACACAGGTGCGCGCCAGGGCGGTGGTAGAGCCGAATTCAGCGGAAGCAGTTCGTCTGATCGCTCCGGATCTGGCTCTTGATATTCTGCTCAGTGACGCCCCTGACGACGATCCCCTGGCGGCTACCGTGCGGCAGGTGGCCCAGGCGGCACGGTTGTCGGAGCTCCCCGGGCTGATACTCACGGTGACCAGCCAGATACCAATCGCCAGCGGCTTGGGCAGCGGGGCAGCCATTTCAGCCGCTATCGTCCGGGCTTTGGCGGCCTATCTTGGGCTAGCGGAGCTGTCCTCTGACGAGCGCGTCTCCGCGCTGACCTATGAAGTTGAGAAGATTCATCACGGCACGCCAAGCGGCATAGATAACACCGTGGTCTCTTTTGAACGTCCGGTGTATTTCGTGCGCCGGCAGCCGCAGAATCTGGTGGCGGCATTCCTGGTGGCATCCCCGCTGCGGCTGCTGGTTGCCGACACCGGTGTGGGCAGCGCTACAAAATCAGTGGTTGGAGATGTTCGCCGCCGATGGTTAGCTGAACCGGCAAGATTTGAGGCGATGTTTGACCGCTGCGGGGGGATTGCCAAGGCGGCGCGGGCCGCCATAGAGCAGGGGGATGTTCTCAAAGTCGGGGAGTTGATGAGCGCCAACCACGCTGTCCTTCAGGAAATGACCGTCTCGTCGCCGGAGCTTGACCGTTTGGTTGGGGCAGCGGTAGATGCCGGGGCATTGGGGGCGAAAATGAGCGGCGCAGGACGGGGCGGCAATATGGTCGCGCTGGTGCCGCTGGAGGCGGAAGAAGCTGTGCGAACCGCTTTGTCAGCCAACGGCGCGCACACAGTCTTGACCACAATCTTGAGCGCATGAAGCGATGGACAGCTGCATCCCGACCATAGCCTGGATTCCCCGCATCATGCAGAGAAAAATATGCAGTGAATCTGTGGGCCCGTTCGATTGCCCCAAAACGAAAAGGCCAGCTGCGATAGCTGACCTTTGCTGACATTTAATGAATGTTCCGCGGTATCGTCGTTAAACGAGAATTTACTTATTTTGAGAGAGTTCTCATGCAGCGGGTGCACAGGTCCTTACGAACCTTCTGATTCCCTTCATAAATGGTTGTACGCTGAACATTGGGCTTAAACTGCCGCTTGGTCTTCTTTTGTGAGAAGCTGACGTTGTGGCCCGACATTGGCTTTTTGCCACACATTTCACATTTAGCCATAATTTCACCTCGCCCGAGCAAATTAAAAGCGACCCAAAAAGGTCGCCAATTTCGTAATTTTAGCGGTCGTGATTATAATCAAGGAAATGTTTTTTTGCAAACGAGTCGCTGGCTCTTATGAGAAGGCGTTAAGCAAGCGTGCTTGCGGAGCGCGCCAGCGACGAATTACTGCTGATCAGTCGTGGATGGCTGATTAGCCAAGCGTTGGGAGATAACATGCCTGTAAAGGATCAACCACTAGGGAAAGTAGATATCTCGCCGACGGCAATTACCACCATTGCCGGACGTGCCATCAATCAATGCTACGGCGTTGTTGGAATGGCCAATAAGAACTTGGTCAACGGCATCGCCAGCTTGTTATCACGGGAGCACACACGCGGAATTGAAGTGACTACAGAAGAGGGCAAGCTGTCCATCGATGTGTATGTCATCGTCGAATATGGGGTGCGGATTAGGGCTGTAGCGGAAAGCATTCAGAATACTGTAAAATTCCATGTCGAGAAAGCGCTTGGGTTGACGGTTGACTCGGTCAATGTCTATGTCCAAGGCCTGCGGTTGAAAAACGACTAAGGGCAGCGGTTCCCGGTATGTAATCAACAAATATGAGTTTTAGGAAGGTATCGAAACGGTGACCCAAACCACACCTGACGCGCCGCAAACTCCGCATAAATGGCTGCGGTGTAACGGACTACAATTACGGAAATTGGTGCAGGCCAGCTTGCATTGGCTTGAAGTCAACCAACAAATGGTGAATGAACTGAATGTGTTCCCTGTCCCAGATGGTGACACCGGCACAAACATGGTGCTGACCATGCGATCCGCATACGGCCGGATCAAGGACAGCGAGCAAATCCATGTGGGCAAGATGGCCGGCGAATTGGCTCATGGGGCCTTGATGGGCGCCCGGGGTAATTCTGGTGTGATCTTGAGCCAGATCTGGCGGGGATTGGCGGCGAAATTGGCCCCTCTGGAAACGTTCAATCCCAGCGAGCTGGCTGATGCGCTGGAGTCGGCTGCCGATACCGCTTACGGCGGCGTCATGCGCCCCGTTGAAGGGACCATCCTCACTGTGATTCGCGCTGGGGCCAATGAAGCAAAAGACGCGGTGGGCAAGAGCAGCGATCTCCGCTTTGTCCTGGAACGGGTCTTGGAGCGCTGCCAGCAATCTTTAGAACATACTCCTGAACTCCTGCCCATTCTTAAGCAGGCTGGGGTGGTCGACGCCGGCGGGCAAGGGTTGGTGTGTATCCTTGAAGGCATGCTTCGCTACGTGCATGGCCAACTGGAAACCCTTGATGAAGCCGTGGAGCAGAAAGCGTTTGTTCCCGCGCAGGCATTGGCAGTGCCCGAAGGCGGCTCACTGGAATATCCGTATGATGTTCAGTTTATCCTGATGGGCGAAAGCCTGGACGTGCTTGAGGTTCGAAACCGTATCGATGCCATGGGAGATTCAACCGTGGTTGTCGGCGATGAAAAGACGATCAAGGTGCATATTCATGTGAAAGATCCCGGGGAGCCCATCAGCTATGGAATCAGCCTGGGGGCAATCACCGATGTGGTGGTGGAGAATATGCAGGAGCAGATGGAGACCATCGTCAATGTGGCGGCGGCCCCTGCTGTAACAGAGACCCCTGCCGTTGACGTGCAGCCAGGTCAGATTGGGGTCATCACCGTTGCCGCTGGCGACGGCTTGTCCAATGTGCTTCGCAGCCTGGGCGCCGCGATTGTGGTTGACGGCGGACAAACCAACAATCCCAGCACCGAAGAGATCTTCCAGGCGATTCAAGATGTGCCTACGGACAAGATCATCATTCTGCCAAACAACAAGAACATCATTCTGGCCTCTGAAGCCGCACGCGATCTGAGCTCCAAGCAGGTAACAGTTATTGCCAGCCGGACAGTCCCGCAGGGTATCTGCGCCATGCTCCATTTGGACCCGGACGGCGACTTCGCCGATGTCGTGGCCTCCATGGAAGAGGCGTTGACGCAGGTGGCCACCGGGGAAATCACCCGGGCCACGCGGACTGTGGTGCTGAACGGTGTTGATGTCAAAGAAGGTCAAATAATCGGTGTCGTTGATGGCCAGCTGTGTGCTTCCGGTGTCGAGATGTCAGAAGTAGTCAGCCAGGTACTCGATAAGTTGGAAATGGACGAGCGGGAAATCGTGACCATTTACTACGGCAAAGACGCGACTGAAGCTGAGGCGGAGTCGGTCCAAGAGCAGATCGAGTCGCTTTATCCTGACGTTGAAGTGGAACTGCTGGCTGGCGGACAATCGCACTACTATTTCATTTTGGGTGCTGAATAGCCGCCGCAGCCAATCTGTCCAGCAGTGGTTCGTTCATGAAGGTGCCTTATGTCGGTGAGAATCGTAACTGACAGCGCTTGCGATGTCCCTGAGGAGATTGCAGCCGAATTGGGCATTACCGTGGTGCCAGTCTACATCAACATTGGCGAGGAAAGCTATTTGGAAGGGGTTGAACTGCCCCGGCACACCTTCTATCAGAAGCTCTCCAATTATCCGGTATATCCAACCACAGCAGCGCCGGCATCTGGGGCATTCACCGAGGCGTACCGCCGGCTGGCGGAAGAGGGCGCTTCCGAAATAGTCTCGATTCATATTGCCTCATCCTTAAGTGCCACCTACAATGCAGCCCGGCTAGGCATCGGTGACGCCTATGCGGCAGTGCCGGTGACGCTGATCGATACTCAGCAGATCACCCTTGGCGCCGGCTTGCTGGTCATTCTGGCGGCAGAGGCGGCCCTGGCAGGATACAGCGGCGATGAAATAAGAGCGATGCTGCAGGCACGTATCCCACGGACGCGCGTATTCGGAATGATCGACAATCTCGATGCGCTGCGCCGCAGCGGCAGAGTCAGTTGGGCCGAATTTGGACTTGGCACGCTGCTGCAGGTGAAGCCGGTGATGCTGATTTCACAAGGGAAGATTGAAGTTGCTGCCAAGATTCGCACCCGCAAGCGGGCCGAGTCTCAAATGATGAGCATGGTTGAAGAATACGGCCCTTTTGAACGGATGGCGGTCATTCATGTCGACAGCCTCAAAATGGCAGAACAACTGCGCATCAAGGCGGAACACCTGATGCCAAAAGATCAGGTACCCATTTCGGGGATGATTACGCCGGCCATTGGCATACACTTGGGGATTGGTGCCGCTGGATTTGCCTGTATCTCCGCTGATTGATAAGGTTAGATCACAGTTATAAAGAAAAGATTATGGAAGTGGCGCAAGTGCCACTGGAGCGTAAGTGAAACAGGGTAGGTAATTTGGCTGCACGGCTCCCCCTGAATCGCTGAAGAACAATATGGGTAGAGCATTTAAGCGGTTAGAAAGAGTATTAGAACTAGAAGGCTCGCAAGGGTACCAGAATAAAGCTGTGGTAGGCGGGATCCGTCAGTTTGCCATGTTCTGGGTGGAACAGGCACGCGAAGAGGCGCAAGATGACGCCGACGGCGTGCTGGTCGAGCAGGTTGCCGAAGTGCTGACAAACTACGGCCGGCTGCCTGGCGTTGAAGCCCGTAAAAAGGCGATAGGGTCATTGCTGGAGAGCCTCCGCAGGCGGGAATCACGCGTGTCCACGCAGAAGCCCGAGGCGCCTTCACCCCCTCCGCAGCGGCAGCCAGAAAGGAAACCTGAGCGGCGGGCCTCTGCCCCTCCAGCCCGACGAGAGCCGCCGCCGCGCATTGAAGAGAGACGGCCCCGGATTGACTTGGCGCCCGAAATCACCGAAGAAGAAATTGAGAGCCGGGATCATGTGATGCCCGGAGAGCGTAGGAAAGCTGTGCCTGTGGCCCGCCCGCAGGCGGAAGCGGATATTGAAGGATTGGCCAAATCGGTCACCACGCTCAAAGGGGTTGGCCCAAAAATTGAGGAGCTGTTGGCTCGTCTGGGCGCCAAGAGTATCGGCGATCTGCTTTACGTTTTCCCTCGCCGGTATGACGACTACACATTGATGAAGCCGATCAAGGATCTGGTCTACGGCGAGCAGGTCACGATTATCGGCACCGTGTGGGAAACCCGGGCTCGGCGGACACGCAACAACCAGGTCATGGTGCAATCGGTAATCAGCGACGGTACTGCCAAGGTTCAGGTTACCTGGTTTAATCAGAAATGGCTGGTAGATAAGCTCAAGTCAGGCATGCAGATTGTTATCAGCGGCAAGGTGGAGCAGTACCTGGGCCGGCTGGTTTTCAATTCGCCGGATTGGGAGCCGCTGGAGTTGGAACCGCTGCGAACTCGTCGTGTGGTGCCTGTCTATCCGCTGACCCAGGGGCTGAGCAGCAACAAGATGCGCGATGTGATGCGCAAGGCTGTTTCCAAATGGAGCCCGCGTGTGCCCGAGATACTGCCTGAAGTAGTGCGGCAGCGGCGGCAGCTGTATTCACTGCCGCAGGCTCTTTTTCACGTCCATTTTCCCGACAATCAGGAATCTTTGCACCAGGCCCGCAAGCGGCTGGTGTTTGATGAGCTCTTCCTGCTGCAGCTGGGTATGCGTGGACAGCGGCGCGATTGGCAGTCCCATCCCAGCACGCCGGTGCCTCCCAGCCCGGCGACCTTGATCAAGCTGCAGCACGAGCTGCCCTTTGAATTGACCGCTGCCCAGAAGCGGGTCATTGATGAGATCCTGGCAGACCTGGCTGGTGAAGTTCCGATGAACCGGCTGCTGCAAGGAGACGTGGGATCTGGCAAGACTGTGGTGGCGGCGGCGGCGCTGCTGGCTGCGACCAGCCATAGCATGCAGACCGCATTGATGGCCCCCACCGAGATATTGGCGGAGCAGCATTTCAGCAGCCTAAGCAAGATGCTGGCAAATCAATCGGTCGAGCTCCGGCTGCTGACCGGCAGCACCTCAGCAGCTGACAAGGAACGAATCTACCGCGAAATCGGTGATGGCACCGCCCAAATCGTGATCGGCACCCATGCATTGATTCAAGAGAGCGTCAATTTCAAGAACCTGGCGCTGGCAATCATTGATGAACAGCACCGTTTTGGCGTAGATCAGCGACGGGCATTACGTGATAAGGGCAAGGAAGGGCTGTATCCCCATCTGCTGGTGATGTCGGCCACGCCAATCCCGCGAACTCTGGCGTTGTCGCTTTACGGGGATCTAGATATATCCATCATTGATGAGATGCCCGCCGGCCGTCAGGAAATCAAGACCAAGTGGATGCGGCACTCTGAGCGCGAGCGCGGCTATGCCTTTGTCCGCGGCCAAATCGAGCAAGGGCGTCAGGCATTTATCATCTATCCGCTGGTGGAAGAGTCTGACAAGATTGATGCCAAGGCTGCCGTTGAGGAATATGAGCGGCTTCAAAACGAGATTTTTACCGACCTGAGACTGGGTTTGATCCATGGGCGGATGAAATCCGACGAGAAAGAAGCGGCAATGCGGGCTTTCCATGACGGAGAAACCGATATCTTGGTGGCTACTTCGGTGATCGAGGTTGGCGTTGATGTGCCCAACAGCACGGTGATGCTGATTGAAGGGGCCAACCGGTTTGGCT
>JAHEEY010000606.1 GCA_024640485.1 Chloroflexota bacterium
AGGGTGGAGCCGGGGTGCATATTGGGCGGCGGCGGCGTCCATTTGGCTCGCTCGTTGGCATGCTTGGGGGGGCGAGGAGCCGGGAATGTGCGCCATTCCACAAAATCCGGCTCGACCGATCTGGTGACCGAGGCGAAGCGGGCCCGGGCGAAAATCAGGTCGAGCTCCGCCATCCGCTCCACCATCCGCTTGATCGGCTCCCCTTGCTCCGCCACCTGGGCCGACAGCGCCGACAGAATCCGGTCGATCTCTTCTTGCTCGCGGAGATGCAGCTCGCGATATTCGTTGTTTAGATCAACGGTGCCGATCGGCTCTACCCACAGGGTAGCCCCGCTGCCGCTGTGGTCGTGGACGATGCCCTTGACCCGTCCTCTGGCGTCGGCCCGCAGCGGCACCACGTACCGCCCCCCTCTCAGGGAGACAATCGGCTCCTGCAGATAGGCGCTGAGGCTGCTGCCCAACAGCCGCTGCAGTTTTTCTTGTATCCGGTTGTGGACCGCGCGCTGCTCCTGGCGTATTTTGGCCAGCTTGGGGCTGGCGCTGTCCAGCACTTCGCCGCGCTCATCGATCGTCTGGCTGATGGCGACCACCAACCCAGGGCACTCCTCTATCAGCTCCCCAATATCAGCCAGGTTCGGGAACTCGTCGGCAGCCTTGACCAGCTGCCGGCGCAGGTTTCGCGCCGCCACGATCGTCCCCCGGATATCCAGCAAGCTTTCCGTCGGCAGCCTGAAGCCGCGCAGGGAATTCTCAACCGCCTCTCTGACGTCCCGCGCCCCACCGATGGTAACGTTGCTGCGGGTATCCAGGAGGAGCATCGCCTCTCGGGTCTCTGCCTGCCACTGTCGGGCTTCGTCGATGTCCGTCGTCGGTTCCAGATGCCGAACCAATGACTCCCCGGCGCTGAAGCTGGTATAGCCCGCCAGAATGCCCAGGATCTTGTCAAATTCTAGGGTGTGTAACGATTTTTTGTCCATTTTCATCTAGTTTCAAAGGCAAAGGCGCTGCGCCTGCCGCCGGTACTCCTTCATGCTCTGAGGGGCAAGTATATCTTAATTCAGGCTGACTAACAGGATTAGGAGCGGCTGAACACATTGCCCCAGGTTTGGTTTCACTCCGCTAATAGGCTAGAATTCCATGATTTTTCAGCAGGGCAAATGGGATTTTTATGAGTCAAGATCCAGTTATTCGCTTTCAGAATGTCAGTAAACGATTCGCTTTGGATTACGGAAAGCAGCGAACCGTTGTGGAAGCGCTGAACGATATGCTTGCCAGGCGTAAGCGAGCAAAACGAAACCAGGAACTCTGGGCGGTTAACGATGTCAGCTTTGATGTCTACCCTGGACAATGCCTGGGCCTGATCGGTCGCAACGGCAGCGGCAAGAGCACCACCCTGAAACTGATTTCCCGTATCCTCCGCCCGACATCCGGCCGCATCGTGGTCGACGGCCGGGTCAGCGCCCTGCTCGAATTAGGTGCCGGCTTTCACCCTGACCTTACCGGCAAGGAAAATATCTTCCTCAATGCCTCTGTTCTCGGCTTGAGCAAACAAGATATCTTGGCTTGCTATGACGATATCGTCGCCTTTTCGGAGCTGGATGAATTCATCAATATGCCGGTTAAGCATTACTCATCCGGCATGTACATGCGGCTCGGTTTCAGCGTCGCCATTCATGTTAACCCCGATATACTGATCGTGGATGAGATATTGGCGGTGGGCGACCAGGCTTTTCAGGAGAAATGCATCGAACAAATCTATGACATGAAAAATGCTGGTGTTACCATTGTGATGGTCAGCCACAATCTGAACATCATGCGTAATTTGTGCAGCCACATGGTTTGGGTTGAGCACGGCAAAGTCCAGAGTGCTGGCCCCGTTGAAGAAGTGGTCGGCAAGTACATGGCGTTCGCCCATGGTAGGGAAGTAAAGGAGACGGCTCCAGCGGCCGGAGACAACGAATTCCAGCGCTGGGGCAGCCGTGAAATCGAACTGACCGCTGTCCGCTTTATGGACAGTGACGGCAGGGAAAGCCGCGACTTTAAGACTGGCGATGAGATGACTATCGAGATGGACTACCTGGCCAATGAGCCGGTACTAGAGCCGGAATTTGGCATGGCCATCAACCGGCATGATGGCATCCAAGTCAGCCGGCCCAACAGCCATCTGGCGCAGATGCCCTCTGGAACCTTTGAAGGGGCCGGTACTGTTCGATATCACATCGACCGGCTGCCGCTGCTGCCAGCCCGCTATAATGTAACCGCGGCGGTCTACAACAGCCGCCGTCAATCCGCCTACGATCACCACGAACAGGCCTATTCATTTCGGGTGGTCGCCGGCGGGACTCGTGAGATCTATGGTCTGGTTGAACTGCCGGCTGCCTGGGAATGGCAGCCGGGAAACTAGGCCTCTATGAGTGGCGTGAATTAGTGATTCACTATCTCATCCTCACTAGAAATGAGATTGAAGTGATCGTCGTCTTTTCGTCCACCGCTGTTTTAGGAAATATATGAAAAACTTTTTACGCGCATACCCCAGGGTCATATTGATCTCTGTGTTCATTGGCCTTACTTTGACCTTATTCTGGCTCAGCGGCTCTCCGCTAGCGCCCCCCGAAGCCCACGCTATCGAACCAGCTGCTCCCGACGAACTGTTGGCCAACTGCCGCTATGGCGTAACCCCACTGGGGGCTGGGCAGGTGCCATGGGTGTCAGAGCTTGGTGCCGGCTGGTATC
>JAHEEY010000158.1 GCA_024640485.1 Chloroflexota bacterium
GCTGTGAGGCCGCCGAAAGTCTTGACTACTTTTTTTGCGCTTAGAATTGCCATAATCTATTCCTCTCCAGTCTCTTTAGTCGGCGGCTACGGCATCCGATTCGTCAATGTGCAGCTCACGCTTGCGTACTGCGGATGGCAGCAGCCCTTCGGGGCGAGACAGCATCATCACAATCAACAGGACCCCATACATCAGGAATCGATACTCAGCGAATTCCCTGAGCAATTCCGGCAAGCCAATCAGTGCTAAGGCGCCGATAGCGACCCCGGGGAAACTTCCCATACCACCGACAATGATCAGGCTCAACACATTGATAGAGATGATTAAGGCGAAGCTGTGGGGGAAGATGGAGCCAAGCTTCACTGCAAAAATCGCGCCGCTGAATCCAGAGAATGCTGCGCCTGTGGCAAAGGCCATCAGCTTGGTTTTCACCAAATTGATTCCCATCGCTTCGGCCACATCTTCATCTTCGCGCATCGCCATCCACTGCCGTCCCATACGAGAATCACGAAGGCGTGTTGAGACAAAAAGCGCGATAAGAACTCCGCCCAAGATCAAGTAATACAACTGCTGAGGAGAGACCAATGGTATGCCGGCAACCTGCGCTTTTGGGATCTGCAATACGCCTTGAGCCCCACCCATAAATGGCTTGAGAACGTCAGATACAGCCAGGATTCGGATGATTTCGCCAAAACCCAGGGTAACAATAGCCAGGTAATCGCCGCGCATGCGCAACACTGGAATACCTAGAATGATGCCTGCGGTTACGGAGATCGCTACGGCGATAGGCAGTGCCGTCCAGAAACTGAATCCGACATCCATGCCCAGCGGGCCTTGAGAGGTTAGGATACCCATGGTGTATGCGCCAATGGCGAAGAAGGCAACATACCCCAGGTCCAGCAGCCCGGCAAAGCCGATGACGATATTGAGCCCCAGACCCATCAAGATATAGAGACCAACATTGTTGACAACTTCAGACAGATAGGTGCCTAGGAGATGGGGAAGCAGCACAAGAATAACCAGGGAAGCGCCGATCTTGAGCCAGTTCATCTTCTTGGCTTCTTTCGGCTTAACTTTGTCAACTTGAGCCTTGATGCTTTCGGACTTCTGCTCCCACAGAATAGTGGCGCCAATTGATAGCACGAAGACAATCACCGCAGCTATCGGTGTCAACGCTTTTGCCTTGAACATGAAAGAGATGCCGCTGTTTCCCAATAGCGGGCGCAGGATAGCGGTCAGGATTTCGGACATCAGCCCGGCGCCCAAGGTCCACATAAGACCGGTCATCAGAGGGTGCCGAATGCGGTGGGGGAGGATTGTTGAAACAGCGCCCAGCATACCTAAACCGGTACTTGTCAAGAACAGAATCAGACTGCCCATGACAGGCCCATTTCCAAACGATAATATCTCCTCGATCAATACCGGGGAAATATTGACCAGCCCGATCTCCCGCAAATCCACGGCTGAGCCGATTAGCACCAAGACAACCAAGAAGACAGAAGCGATGGCACCCACAATGGCCCCATTGAGCAATACCGGGGAGGCTGCCGTCTCACCACTCTGCTTCACAGCAAGATAGCCAGCTCCAATTGCGCTGGCAAACAGGAAAACTTGGCCCAAGGAGACGATTTCATTTATTAGGTCGCGTTGGTTGAAAGTATCAACCATACCGATTACGCTTACGCCCAACGAGATTAGTCCTGCCACCAGGCCCAACTTGATCAGCGCACGCCAGTTTATTCGAGTAGATTTCGACATTTTACTCGTCACCTTAAGCCTTTGTCTCTGAAAGCCGCTCGCCCAAGATACCCTGGGGTCGGAAGATCAAGACTAATACTAACATGGTAAAGGCGATCACATCCTTGAGCTGATAGCTGGCAGGAATGCCCAGCCCTTCCAAGAAGAGCGTCGGGCCAACAGACTCGACGATACCCAGGAAGAGGCCGCCCAGCGCCGCGCCTGGGATGCTGCCGATGCCGCCCAATACAGCGGCGGTAAATGCCTTGATACCAGGAAAGAAACCCATGAAGAAGTCAACTTGGGTGAACAGCAGGGCGTAGAGCACACCTGCTGAGCCGGCAAGCGCCGCGCCCGTGGCAAAGGTGACTACGATCACCCGATCTACATTGATCCCCATCAAGGCAGCCACATCTTTGTCTTCGGCAACCGCTCTCATTGCCTTGCCAGTCTTGGTTCGCATCACAAAAATATATAAGCCAATTAACATAATCACAGAGGCGATGATGACGACCACCTGCCGCTTGAGGATTTCGATCCCCAAAATCATCATGGTTCCTTTCAACGGTTCAACCTCGGGGAATGGGACTTTGTCAGATCCGAACAAGCCGCGGAAGAAGTACTGCCAGAAGAAAGAGGCGCCAATTGCTGTAATCAGCGGTACCAGACGCGGTGCTTTCCTCAGCGGGCGGTAGGCGATGCGTTCGGTCAACAAGGCGATGCCAATTGAAACCGTGCTGGCAACCAGCATGATGATCAACAGCCCCCAAACTGGATGTTGATTGAGAAATCCCGATTGGCTCAATGGGATGGCAACGAAGACGGTAGAGGTAAACACCCCTGACATGTAGAACTCACCATGGGCGAAATTGATGATGAACAGCACCCCGTATACCAGGGTATACCCCATGGCAATCAGTGCATAAAGACTTCCCTGGGCTACTCCAAAAACAGCGAAATCAATCCACTGGCGGCTTGAATAGGGGTTATCAAGAATCGTAGCGACACTCCCCCAAAAGATAAGCACGATGATCGCCGCTCTAACAAGCCACAGGAAAAGACCAAGGAAATCAGTGTCTGAAACTCTCTGGCGCATGAAGATCTCCTGCAAATAACAGGATGGGTCCTGACGTTAATCAGGACCCATCCTCGTGCGTGACAGTATTAATTATCCGGAAGATAGATAACCAGTTGCCTTAGACAGAATAGTTATCATTATCTTGAAACAATTAATTACTCACTAGCTCAAGATTAGGGCCATACGGGCACGAAATCGCTGCCTTCAACTTGGCTAACACTGATTTTTGGATCGGCACAGTCACCATACGCATCACAAGTAATGGTGCCAGTGATGCCTTCGAATCCAGAGGTTGAGAGCAATTCGTCAACCAGGGCCTTGCGCCCAATATGAAGCGTGCCGTCATCGTCCTGCACAGCAACCTTCTCAATGGCGTCGAAGATAATCCAAGCGGCATCATATGCATGGGCGTGGAATGGGGCGGTGGGTTCAGTACCGTATTTTTCCTGGTATGTGGCCAAGAAGCGGGTGTACAAGTCGTTTCCAAAGCCCAGATCGGGGCCAGAGAGGTACATGCCTTCGGCAGCCGCACCAGCATTTTCCAAGAAGGATGGTGATTGCATGCCATCAGCGCCAGCCAAAATGGTATCTTCCAAGCCAGCTACTTCTCTAGACTGGGTGGTGATGAACGCACCGGCAGCGATGAAGACCGGGTAGTAGAGGAATTCGGGCGGTCCGGCCGCGGAGATTTTGGTCAACACGGGCTTCATGTCGGTATCGTTAGGGCCGACGGCTTCAAAAGCGACGATGGTGCCGCCCATTTCCTCAAAGGAATCAGCGAATACACGAGCCAAACCCTCGGTATAGGGGTCACCGTCGTGGATAGCGGCAGCGGTGGTCACGCCCAACACTTCGGTGGCGAATTGGGCCATGGCGCGGCCCTGGACCTTGTCATTGTGTGCCGTACGCATGTAGGTGCTCTCATGCGTTTCGGGATCGGTCAATGACGGCGCGGTATTAGACGGGGAAACCAAGGGGTATCCAGCGGCAGCCGCGATAGCGGAGGCGGGGACGCCAGCGCCGGAGCAGCTGGTGCCTACGATGGCGATGATTGTCGGATCAGAGGTGATCTTGGTGGCTGAGGTCTGACCGCCTTCAGCATTACACCCATCATCTTCTGCCTGCAATTCGACATCATGGCCAAGAATCTGCCCGCGGAAATCGATGGCGATTTCAACGCCGTGCTGGGAATCCAGACCTAATTCAGTATTAGGTCCGCTGATTACCAATGAAGAGGCGATGCGGATTGGGTCGCCGGGGGCATAGGTGACACAGCCGATTGCATCGGTACATTCGTATTCTGCGCCGCCGCATGCCGCCAGTACCATTGCCAAACCCAGCAACAGGACAACAAATAGAACAGTGCGTTTCATCTTCTACTCCTTTCAAACAGAGATTCACGATTAGGTAACAGGAAATGATCGAAGCCATGGATTAGCCTCGACGTCTTACCGGGGGAGCTAGCCCCAAGCCATTGTTATTCTGCTGCGTTCCGTTAGCTCTTCCCACCTCCTCTTCCAAAAAATGTGGGGAAACTAAGTATTATGCACAGTTTGGGGAATTAAGTGTAGAATTCTAGTTTCAATAGCTCAGCTTGTCAACTGGGCTGCCATCCCTCGTGCTCGAATTAAAACATCTGTCTGCATTATCACGGCTTGCCAGCCAACCGCTTGCGCAAAATTTCGGCCAGTTTTTACCGCCTATTTCATGGGAGGTAGGAGTCGCTTGGGACTGGATAAACAGTCAGCTCCCGATTCCGCTGGGAACGGCATGCAATTCTGTAATTGATCGAACTGGTTTCCTTTTGGCAGAGGGTTAAAAAGCAGGCAAATCAGCTTCCTGAGCGCATAATCAGCCGCTAATCATCGTCATCATCGGTATCATCGCTGTCTCCTTCTACGGAAACTATCTCGATAATATCACCAGTCACCATGAACACGACACGTTCAGCAATATTGGTGGCACGATCACCAATTCGCTCCAAATTGTGCCCAACCCAGAGCAAATAAGTAGCGCGGCGAATGTAGTCATCGTCACGCATCTCTTTCACCGTCTCCTGGAACAACTTACGATACTGCCGATCGATCTTGTCATCCAGCCGCATAATTGCCATCGCGGCAGCATCATCGCTGGATACATAAGCATCGATAACCTCACTCAGCATCTCACGAGCCCGCTTGGCCATCTTGGGCAGTTTGTGCAGGGTATCAATCTCGTCTTCGCCTTCCAAGCGGGTGACCAGGCGAGCGATACCGGCCGCATGATCACCGATTCTCTCCAGCTCAACAGCCACGTGAATGGCGGCTACCACCGTTCGCAAATCTCCGGCAGCTGGCTGTTGAGTCACCAAAATTCGCAAACACTCTTCTTCAATCTGATAGCGCAGCAGATTGATATCTTCATCGCCTGCGATGACATCTTGAGCCAATGGGATATCGCGGGCATATAGTGCCGCCATTGCCTGTTCGATGGCGGAATCGACCATGCTGGTAATCCGCAAAATATTGTCACGCAGACCTATGAGTTCCTGGTCTAGTATTGAGCGTTTTTGAATTGTCATCTGGTACCTCAATTCAGCCTCTGGCGTCTGTTATCGGCTGCGCCAGGCTGACTACGGTGAAGAATCGGCGGGCAGAAGGAGATGCCTTCTTGCCGCATCACTTCAGTTTATTAGTTTAGTGCATCTTGGTAGTTTTCCAAATTTTTCGCCTTCAGATCCAGCGCGGCTTGGATCGCCTGATAATCTGCCGCCGGGATCAATTCATCCCGTTTCCTCTGTCTCAGAAAACCCTTCACCTTAGTGTAATGCATCGCAGGGATTCTAGATCCTTTGACATCCAGGGTTTTCAGATCTTTGGTGGTGAAGACGATCATCGCCGCAATAGGGACTTCTTCCACGTCAGGGGCATTCTTGTGGAGATAGCTGGCGACTGAATGGATCATGTTCTCAGCCTCGCGGGTGGGATTCCCCAACCCTTCTTGCCCGAAGAGCTTTCGCAAGCCCAAGCCGGTCTGCTTCCATTTATCGCCGTCCGCGTAGATCTTCCCAGTTTGAAATTTAGTGTTGATGACAATGATGCCGGTCGGCAGCAGCAGCACGTGGGGGGCCGGCATGAGATAATGGTACAGTCTGCCTTCCCTTGCCACCTTCGCCAATGCCTGATCTAGCACCTCATCTGGTCGCGGTGAGCGGACATACCGCTGCGCCAGGAAGATTCCGACCTGGGATACCAGCCAACCCAGCGACAACGCCAGCAGCTGATAGAGGAATATGTTGCCCAGGTTGGTGAAAGCAATGATTAGCCCGCTGATTAAGAGTGCCATACCCGCCAGGCTGGCGTACTGGCCAACCTTCCGCAATCTTTGAATTCGTTTTTCGTCTCGTATGATGACCATATTGTATTATCGCGCCGCAGCGCAATCACTCACCTTTATTGACATAACTATTTTCAAATCGCCCCATTATCAGGCAGGCATTCTGCCCGCCGAGGCCAAAAGAGTTGGATAGAACAGCCCGCAATGCTGCGGGGCGTGGTTGATTAGGTACGTAGTCTAGGTCACAATCAGGATCCGGCGTCTGGTAATTCCAGGTCGGCGGGATGATTCCTTCATGAACCGCGTAAGCGCAGAAGATTGCCTCGATGGCGCCCGTCGCGCCCATTGCGTGACCTAACATTGATTTGCTGCTGCTGACCGGGATTTTATAGGCCAGCTCGCCAAACAACTTCTTTATGGCGTAACTCTCCGTGGTGTCATTGACGGTAGTGGAGGTGCCATGGGCATTGATGTAGTCCACATTATCCAAAGACAATCCCGCGTCTTCTACCGCCCATTTCATCGCCCGCACGGCACCAGCCGCTTCAGGATCAGGCGCAGCTACATGATAAGCATCGGAAGAGGAAGAGTGTCCCAGAAGCTCCACGTAGATGCGGGCGCCTCTTGCCACAGCATGGTCCATTCGCTCTAGCACCAATACGCCAGCCCCTTCGCTCAGGACGAATCCGTCGCGGTCCTTATCAAACGGTCGGCTGGCTTTCTCCGGAGCGTCATTGAAATTCGTGGAAAGCGCTCGCATCGCCCCAAATCCGGCGATAGCCGCTTCGTGAATGCATCCTTCAGCGCCGCCGGAAATCACCACATCGGCAGAACCGCGGCGAATGAACTCCATTGATTCACCGATTGCCTGGGTACCGGTGGCGCAAGCCGCCACCACAGTGCTGATTGGCCCCATGGCGCCGGCAATGAGGCTGACGTGATGGCTAGACATGTTGGGCAGAGAACTGGTCATTGCGAATGGACCGACCCGACCAAACCCTTTGTCCCGCAGGATGGTAATGCTTTCGTCCATCCGCTCGAATCCACCCATTCCAGTGCCGATCAAAACCCCAGTGCGTTCACCATTGGGCACTGGCATGGGCATGTCAGCGTCTGCCATTGCCATGGTCGCCGCAGCGACTGCGTATTGGGAGGCCTGGGACATACGTCGAGCCTCCTTGGCATTCATGTAATCCTTGGCGAGAAAATCCTTCACTTCTCCGGCTATCCGTATCGGGAACTGGCTGGCATCAAATCGGGTGATCCGGGCAATGCCGGAACGGCCTTCCAGCAGGCTCTTCCAATTCTCAATGGCGCTATTTCCCAAAGGGCTGACCACACCAATGCCGGTGACCACAATTCTAGGACGGCCGCGGGAGTCTAGAAATCTATTTTGCATGCACAGTTCCTTGCTGTTAAGAGTGCTCCCAGAGACTACGGCTCACCAACTTCTTCTAGACCTGAGGCAATTGCTTCAACTACCGCTTGTTCAGCTATCCGGCGGGCCTGCCCTACTGCCTGCTTGATAGCGTACGCATTGGAACGGCCATGAGCCACTACTACCACGCCGTTCACGCCCAACAGAGGCGCCCCACCAACTTCGCTCGAGTCGAACTGGGCGCGAACCCTGCGAAAAGCGGACCTTGCCAATACCCCGCCCAGCGCCGAAAAAAGACCTTTCATCATTTCGTCGCGGATAGTGGCAGACATGTGAGAAGCGACTGCCTCGGCCATCTTTATCATGATATTGCCGGTAAACCCGTCGGTAACGGCGACATCGGCCGCTCCTGCCATGAATTCTTTGGGCTCAATGTTGCCCACATAATTCAGGCCGCTGGCGGAGAGCAATGGAATCGCTTCCTTTATTAGCAGGTTGCCCTTGCCCTCTTCTTCACCATTGGAGATGAGCGCCACGCGAGGGTTTTCAATACCCAGGACCCGCTCTACATACAGACTTCCCATGATGCCAAATTGAAGCAGATACTCCGGACGGCAGTCGGCATTGGCGCCATTATCAATCAGCAGCGGCCGTTCCTTAGTGGGAAAAATGACCCCAAGCGCTGGGCGCTTTACTCCTTTGATGCGGCCGAGGCCCACCTGGCGCAGCATCGACACACCCAGGGCACCGCCGGTGTTACCTGCAGTTACGAATGCGTCCGCCTGCTTGGACTGAACCAGCTGGATACCAACGTGCATGGAAGAATCGGGCTTCCCTTTTACCACCTGGGACGGCTTATCTTCCATGGTGATGATTTCGCTGGCATGGAGCACTTCGATGGTCAAGCCAGCGGTATCATGCTTGGACAGCTCCGCTTTGATTCGCTGCTCATCGCCAACTAAGATAATCGTGTCGCCAAATTCGCGGGCGGCCATTACGCCACCTTCAACGTCTGGCGCTGGATGATCGTCACTCCCCATCGCGTCAATTACTATTCGCATGTTGCACTCTCTTTCGCTGCAGAACGGCGGTTGACTGAAGATTCTATCTACGGGCTCTGGTTAAGTCAAACATCTCCCTGGCGGGCTCTCAGGGGCTTGACAAACGAACTCTGCCACCTATAATATCGATCGCATAGATACGTGTCGATATGTAACCAGGATTGTTTCATGGATTCTTTGTTGTTTGCCAAGGCGATAGCTGACGAAACTCGTCAGAAGATTATGTCTTTCCTCTGCTGCCGCTGGCTGTGCGTCAGCGACGTTGTCGACCAGCTGGGAGAGGTCAGCCAACCTACCGTCTCTCACCACCTGGGGATTTTGCGCGGCGCCAACTTGGTATTGACCCGCCGGCAGGGTAAGCAAATCTTTTACTCTCTCAATCAAGAGGCGATCGCCGGCTGCTGCAGCGTTTTGATGGAGAATTTCGCCCCGGAAAAGATCGAGGTGATCTCGTAGCCGATTGACAGCCGCTGCCATGCCGCCCGCGGTTTCCCCACAGCTCAGTTCTTTGATCGATCCGTTCCTCGACAGGCCGCCACGGTCCGAAAATCCCGCTTCAGATCAGGGGAATTGTTTCCCGGGAAACACTTCCCTGACACATTGGCTGGCTCTATCCCGCAGCCGGCTCATCAGCCAATTGGCGACATTGTAGGTACGTCGCAGCTCCATCTCCAAGGATGATCTCATGTTCGCGATTCTGCGGGCCGACTGACGCCTACTACCGTTCCTTGCTTCAGCAGGATTTCTGGATGCCGATCCAAGCGATCTGTAGCTTTGCCAAGTTCGGCCTCAAGACGCGGGCGGCAGCGGACAGCCGTTGCGTCATTCTCTTTCAAGCTGGCAC
>JAHEEY010000159.1 GCA_024640485.1 Chloroflexota bacterium
ACGAAACGGCGTCCGTCCCCCAGCCCTTCCAAATATAGCGTAATCACCTTGGTATGCTCATCTTCAGCCACCGGCACCAGCAAATCCGTTTCGGTCACATCGACCTGGTTGCCCAGGCTGATCAGCCGGGAGAAGCCAAACCCTTCGCCGCGGGACCAATCGATGATCGCGGCGCACATCGCCCCTGAATGGGAGAGAAAGGCGATATCCCCGGGGTTCGGGCCAGGCGGCGGCAGAAAGGTGGTATCCAGCGGAAGATGGGTGTCGGAAAGTCCAATACAGTTGGGGCCAATCAGCCGGATCCCAAACCGGACGGCTACAGCGGCCAATTTCGCTTCAAGGGCGGCGCCTTCCGGCCCGATTTCCCGGAAACCGCCCGAGGCGATGACCGCCGCTTTGATCCCCCGCTGTCCGCAAGATGCCAGCGCCTGTGGTACCCAAGGAGCTGGTACTAAGAGTACCGCCAAATCAACCGGATCAGGTACCGCCTCAATCGACTGGTACACCGGATGCCCCAGCAGGGTGCCGCCTTTCGGGTTGACGAAGCAGATGCTGCCAGGATAGCCGCTCTGCACCAGATTCCGGGCAGCCCCAAACCCCAACTTGGTGGGATCATGGGATGCGCCGATCAAGACGACGCCTTTAGGATGAAAGAAGGGGGTCAGGGATGGATCAGGTTGATTGCCCATTGGTCCTTTTCAATCGATTCAACTGTGCTGCCACTCCTCACAAACGACCAGCCGGCAGCCGCCTCAACTTGTATGAGCAAAGCTTCCCGCGGCAGGCTGGTATTTGGGCGATTGGTGGCGGAAATAGGTGTCGTAAAGATCGGCGTAGTGCCCTTCTTGAGCGATAAGATGCATGTGGCTGCCTTCTTCAATGATCTGGCCCTGGCGCAGCACGATAATCCGGTCAGCGGAACGGACGGTGGACAGACGGTGGGCGATGATAATGGAGGTGCTGTTGGCCATGATCAGGTTCAATGCCTGCTGGATCTGGTACTCAGTGAAGGGGTCCACACTTGCGGTGGCCTCATCCAGGATGAAAATACTAGGCCGCTGCACCAATACTCTGACCAGGGCGACCAGCTGCCGCTGACCCATGGACAATCGGCTGCCTCGCTCTCCAACCTGGCTGTCAAGCCCGTTGGGCAGCGTCTCCAGCCACTCGCCGCCGCCAATCCGGTTGGCTGTTGCCAGAAGCTCTGCATCGGTGGCTTCGAGGCGGCCGTACCGAATATTGTCGGCGATGCTGCCGGCGAACAGGAACGGTACCTGGGAGACGATGCCCAACTTGCGGCGATAGCCGTGAAGATCCAGCGTGCGGATGTCTATGCCGTCGACCGAAATACTGCCTTCGCCGAACTCATAGAAGCGAGCCACCAGCTTGGCAATGCTCGATTTCCCGGCCCCAGTGTGGCCTACCAGGGCGACGCTCTCGCCAGCGGCGATGGTTAAGTCAAAGTCCTGAAGCACAGTTTCCTGTTCAGAGTATCGGAAGCACAAGCTGCTGAACCATATCTCGCCCCGGATCCGTTCAATCTGGCGATTCCCGCTCTGGACCACGGCTGTCTCCACGTCCATCAACGCGAAGACCCGTTCCGTGGCGGCAAGCCCCGCCTGGAACTGGCTCCAGAAGGCCGATAGGTTCATCACAGGGAACCAGAACCGGTCGACGGTGGCCACAAATAGGTACCATGCGGCGATGCTGATGCTGCCATAGACCGCGCTGAGCCCGCCAACATACACCAGCAGCGCCGTCCCTACGCCAGAAAGGGCATTCAAGGCCGGGAAGATATTGGCCATGACGAAGGCCCGGCGGATATTGATATCATACGCCTGCTGGTTGACCGCGGAGAATCCTTCGAAGATGGCCATCTCCTGGCGGAAATTCTTGGCAACCCGGATCCCGGTGACCGATTCCTGAATCGACTTATTTACTTCACCGATTGCCCGGGTGCCCTGCCGGGTAACCCGACGGGCCATACGGCGAAACCCCAGCGCAAAAAGCACCACCACAGGGGACAGCGCCAGCACCGCCAGGGCCAGCCGCCATTCGATGCTGAACAAGACGCCAATCAGGATGCCCGCTACGGCCAGCTGGTTGAAAACGTCGGTACTTAGGATGACTACTTCGCCAAATTCCTGGGTGTCGCTGGTAATTCGGCTGACCACCCGGCCGGTGCTGAACTCATCGTAGAAGGAGAGATCTTGGTTGGCGGCGGCGGTAAAGGCATCTTTGCGCATGGCTAGAATCACGTCGGCGATCAGCTCTGTGGTCAGCTGCCGGCGCACCCAATTCAACCCCCAGATCATCACGCCGGTGGCAAAGATGATGCCGATTAGCAGCAGCATCACGGACTCGCCGCTGGTCTCGACCATGAAGCTGATGCCGTTGGAAATGATCAGCGGTGTGGCGGCGCTGGAGATAGCCATCAGCAGAATCGCCAGGCCGATGATGATCATTCGGCGGCGGTACACCGCGAAGTAGGTGAAAATCCGCTTGATCAGCTCTCTGTCGCTGTATCGCCGGTCATATGCCTCTGCTTGCAGGCCGCGCATGATAGCTGCCATTAATCGCTCTTTCCAAATCTACTACTGATGCTTCAAATGAATTCGTACTGTTGATGCCGGTCTGAGATTCGCCAAGGACAGGCAGGTGGGCAGGATCTGGGATTCTGACCCATGCTACAATATGCGCTGGCCCAGCAGAGAGGCAGCCAGCCCAACCCCTAATTCAGCCGTCTTGTTTCGCTGGTCCAGGATCGGGTTGATCTCCACAATATCCATAGAGGTGACCCGCCCGCTGTCTCCCAGAATCTCCATGAGCAGGTGTGCCTCCCGGTAGCTGAGGCCGCCGGGTACAGGGGTGCCCACGCCAGGCGCTTCCGCCGGATCCAGGCTGTCCATATCGAGGCTGACATGGATACGAGGCGTATGCCGAAGCCGGTCCAGTGCCCGCCGCGCTACGGTGGCCATTCCCAACTCGTCTAGATGCCGCATGGTAAATACATCGATCCCGCTGTGCGCCAGGCGCTCGCGTTCGGCACTGTCCAGGTCCCTGATTCCAATCTGCACTATCTGGGTGGGCTGAAGCTTGACCCCAGAGTAACCCAAATCAACCAGTTCCTGCGGACCCTCACCGTTCAGAATTGCCACCGGCATCCCGTGGATGTTGCCGCTGGGTGAGCTTTCCGGCGTATTGAAATCTCCATGGGCATCGACCCAGATGACACCGACCGGCCCATCCTTAGCCGCGGCAGCGATAGAGCCGATGCTGACACTGTGATCACCACCCAGAAATATGGCGAAATCACCGTCCTTAATGCATTTTCGGGCGATATCATAGATCGACCGGCATACGTTGGTCACTGCGTTTAACCGCTTCGAACTACCTTCCGCCGCCGCTTCCTCGGGGTTTGGTACCGGCACATTGCCTTCGTCATAGACCGTATGGCCCAGGCTTTCCAGCTCCGCCTGTAGATTGGCGTATCGGACCGCGCTGGGGCCCATATCAACCCCGCGCCGGCTCTGTCCCAAATCCATGGGGATTCCAATGATGCGTACATTCTGCTTCTTCAACAACAACCTCGCTTTGCTCTAGTTCACGAAATCGGCCCGTTCCGGCGGTTATTTTCTGTCAGTTTTGCCTGGTCGGAGAACTCCTCGACGTCGGCTGCATTATCCGCCATGGTCACGGTCAGCGCAAGAGTCCGCGCTCGCGTGCTGGAGCGAAACGTCCCTATGCCTGCGGCCTTAGAGCGGTGATGTCGCTGCTTTGGCCCTGTCACTTGAGGGCGAACTGTTCGGCCTCGTGGCAGGAGTATGAACTGGGATATAATCGGCGTCATGTCATCAAAATTATTAACAGCCATTCATCTGCCCTGGCCAACTGATTGGGCGGAGTTGTTCCAACGAGAAGCACCGCTTATCGTGGAAATCGGTTTCGGCGGCGGCGAATTCCTGGTTGATCTGGCTCGGCAGCGCCCCGAGTGCAACGTCGTCGGTGTCGAGATTTCCGCCTACTCGATCCGCAAGGGAATCAAAAAGATTAAGACAGCCGGGCTAACAAACGCCAAGGTGGTCCAGGGCAACGCGCAGATTTTCGTGCAGTCGCTCTGCCGGCCCGCCAGCATCCGCGAGCTGTATATCAATTTCCCCGATCCCTGGCCCAAGGCGGAACACAACCGCCGCCGGCTTATTAACGACGGGTTCCTTCATCTGTTGGCTACCAGAATACCGGCCGGCGGTCTGCTTGAGATCGCCACTGATCACGCTGATTACGCCGAAGCCATTACCGAATGTCTGCAGCGTACCCCCTATTTTGAATCCCGGCTGCCGACCACCTTCATAACCGAAGATGACCAGCGGCCCCGCACTAAGTACGAATTGATCGGACTGGAAGAAGGACGTGTCTGCCATTACTACAAATGGCGCCGGAACGACGCCGCAGCCGAAGATATCTTTCCAGCACCCCAGGAGTTGCCCATGCCCCATATCGTTTTCAGCACACCAATGAGCCTGACCGAAATCGGCCAGCAGTTTGAAGTAGCCCAATTCACCCAGGGTAACGTCAGGGTCAAGCTGCTGGAGATGTTTAAATCCCTGAGTAACGAGCAGATATTTGTAGAGACCTACGTCAGCGAACAGCCGTTGACTCAGCGAGTAGGGCTGTCAATTCGCCACCGGGCACCACAGGAACTGGTGATCGGGCTTCATGACACCGGCTTCCCCAGACCAACCCCAGGCATCCAGCTGGCCATCAGCTTCCTGGCAAAATGGGCAGTCAGCCTGCACCCTGAGGCGAAAATCCTGCAGAGCAACCTCAAATCTACGGTAGATGAGATGCCCTAGGATTCGAGAATAAACCAGCCGCCAGCTGACCGGCAGAACAATCAAGTTTGACAGGGAAATGACAATATGAGCTCACTGCTGTTTCCAGGACGCCATCTGCTCAATACGGCCTTTCAATCCCAATACCTGCAGCGGCTGCTTCAGATTCCCCTGGATCAGCTGCCCTTTTTCGATGGCTTCCAGCCCAAATCCGTTGAACCTATCGATCAGATTGTTTTTGCGATTACCTCCTGCAATCAAGCGCATTCCCGCTACAACCCGATACCGTTCCATGTCCGGGCCATCGGTGTAGACCGGTTCGCCCGCTCCCTGGAGATGACTTTTGACATCAGCTATCGGATTATCGGCATCCCCCATTACCGGCCGACCCCTCGTTTCGCGGAATTCGTCCTCAAAGAGATAGAAGAACAAACCGAGGGCAGCCTGCTGCTGACGCCGGAAAACTGCGTGGTCCTCTGTTCAACACCGGCAGTTATCGATATGTATCAGGAGCTCAGTTTTGGTATCCTGCCGGCAGAATTGGGATCGGACGAGCCTCTGGCGGCGATGCCCGTTGACCTGATTAGAACCATGGCAGAGAAAGGCGGATCGTGGTTCTCAAACCCGGAGCTGCGGCGCAAGCTCGCTGCCGCTACCGTGGACTTGTGGCAGGATTTTCCCGATGTCCCTCTTCGGGTACAGCGGTTGTGGCGAGATCCCCTGCTGAATGATGAAGGCAGCCTGACCGAAGATCGGGATTACAGCAGCTATGCCTACGGTATGGGCAATAATGCCATTGTTGGCCTGAAGTACGATGACATCAAAGAGGCGATGCTGCCCGGCAAAATCGTTGACGAAGGGTGCGCTGACGGCGCCCTGCTTTCGCATATAGTTCGGGACTTCCCTGATTCTGATCTCATCGGCATCGAGATCACCGGCGAGTTCATCGCCAGATGCCAGGAGCGGCAGCGAGCGGGAGACTTCGGCGGAACCTATGTCCACTTTCACCAGCGCAACATCACCCAGCCGATATTTCAGGACAACACCATCGATACCACTCTCTGCAATTCCACGGTACATGAGCTGTACTCATACGGCAGTCAGGAAGAGAGTGTGGCCGATTACTTTCTCAGGAAATACCGCCAGACGGCCCCGGGCGGGCGGCTGATTATCAGGGACGTGGTCGGCCCCAGCCCCTTTGAGGGTGTCACCGACAAGAGCCAGGAAATCTACCTGTGGCTGGCCCAAGATGATGGCTCCGACCAGGATATCTTCCGCGAATGCCCTGATTCGCATCAGCTGATGGAACATCTCAGCCGCCTTTCTACTTACAGCCGATTCCTGCGATTCTCGCGCGATTTTCTGGCTGATATGAGAAATGAAGGCAAACGAGGCATGGAAACGGCAGTTCAATTCCGCGAGGAGGTTGTCGATGGGGAGCGGTATGTCTGCCTTTCATATCAGGCCGCGGCTGAGTTCATCAGCAAGAAGGATTACGTCGACAACTGGGACAGCGAAATGAATGAGGAATTTGCTTTCTGGGATTTCTCCGAATGGAAGAATGCGCTGTCCGCAGCCGGTTTCGATGTGGTCGAGGATCCCAACGCGCCGAAACGAGGCTCGCGTGTCTACTGTAATCAATGGATTGTTGATAACCGGTATCAGGGGAAAGCGCGGCTTTACTGGAAGAATGACCAGGGCCAACTACAGCCGATGCCGTTTCCATCGACCAATCTGGTCCTGGTCGGTGAAAAACCAATCCGGAATTAGCGTACGGACCAATCGCAGATCGCTTCCGCCGGGCATCGTCGTCAAGATGGTCTCAAAAGAAACGGCAGCAGGTTTCAAAAACCGCTGCCGTTTCTTTTGACCTGAGCAAGGTTGCTGCTGACATGCAGCTATTCCGATTCCGGGTTCTGCCACCGTTGGTTCAGCTTGACAAAGGTTCGCTCCAATTCCACCGCTTCTGCCATATCATCTCGCTGGTAGATATAGCTCTTCCCCGGCATACTGGTGAATCCGCTGTGGTTGCCCTCTCGGTCCATGGCCACGAAATTCATGACATCGAGATAGCGGCCACCCAAATCATTGAGGTCTTCCATGGCCCGCTTCCCGGCTTCAGAAACCGATAATCCCATTTTCATGTAGAACACGATGCTGTGGGCGGTGCTGGCCCGGATAGCCATCTCGCCCATGCCGGTGCAGGCGGCTGCCCCATAACGGTTGTCGGCATAGTTGCCCGCCCCAATGATGGGTGAATCGCCCAAACGTCCGGGGTACTTCCAGGCCCAGCCGCTGGTGCTGACCCCGCTGGCGATATCACCGTTGGCGTCTCTAGCGATGAAATTGACGGTACTCCAGGCTCGTTCCGGATCGGTGGCTAGATGGACCCAGCGCCGCAGCTCTGGTTCCTGGTCTAACTTGTCGAAGATCTCCTGAGGAATTGATTTCAGCAAACGACGCTGGCGAATTTCCCGAACATCATCGGTGAGCAAATCCATTGGCTCCAGCCCTATCTCGGCGGCGAAACGGGCGGCTCCTTCGCCCACCAGGAAAACATGGGGCAGGGAGTCCATCACCTTGCGCGCCGCTGTGATGGCATACAGATAGCCTTGCAGCGCGCCCACGGCGCCGCTGGTCAAGGTGCGCCCATCCATAATGCTGGCATCTAATTCAACCTGGCCCAGGATATTGGGAAAGCCGCTGTACCCCACGGTATGATCTTCCGGGTTGGCTTCCACCAGCCGAATCCCCGCTTCAACGGCATCGATGGCGGAGCCGCCGGCTTTCAAGATGTCCATCGACCTCTGAATGCCAATGCGGCCGTTGCTGCTGGCAATAACAATCATCTGTCTACCTCATATTTGCATCAATGTGTGCATGGCTAACAAAAGATATTCCGTACGGTCGGCGCCGAATTCGTCCAGCCGCCTGGCGCACTCAATGAGTATTAGCGGGATTGGCGGTGCCGTGATTTCTGCCGCGGCCGACTCTGCGATCCGGGCAAGCAGCTTAGACCCGATATTTAAATCATCCTGAGACAGTGCCTTGGCAGCTTGTTGACATAACTCTTGAACATCCTCGCCAATATTCCCTTGACGGCTCCATTTTCGCTGCAGCGCCGACATCGCCTGTGAAGCGGCCGTGCCCATCTCCAGCCGCGTTTGTTTCAGCAGGTGGATGAAGTTGTGCTCATCTCCAGCGATGCGGGCCAAGGCCAGGGCCAATTCGATGCGTGCCCCTTCGTTTTCGGTGTCATACAAGATTTCCATGATGGTGTCAGCCGCCTCCACAGCCCGCAGCTGTCCCAACGCGGATGCGAATGCCATCTGCAGCCCCTTGTTGGACTCTTTGATTAACCGATCCAAAAGAACAGGGGCAATTTCATCATGCCCCATGGCGCCCAGCGCTCTGGCGCTGTGCAGCTGAATCGAACGGAAATCCGATTCCAGCGCCTGCTGGAGCGGCTCTAGTGCCTGGCGGTCGCCGATCCGGCCCAGCGCCCAGGCTGAGACGACGCTCAAAGCGAGTTCGGTGCCGGTGAGTAGGTCAACCAGTGCCATGGTCAGCCGTGGATCTGGGCGCATGCGGGCGATGGAGACGATGGCCTCAAAGCGGACATTGAATCGGGGGTCTACCAGCGCTTCTAGCAGTTCATCGACTGTCAGCAGGCTGCCTGATCTGCTCATCAGCTCGGTCATCATGACCGTGGCGTGTTCATCTTTTGCCCGATGGTAGCGAATCATCGAGCCCATAGCCTGGAAGGGGTTGCCCCGCAGGAAGAGTGTGGCGAACTCTCCCAGGCCGACCGCGCTGTCGGCACGGACTTTTCTGAAGATAAACAGGCTGACGATGGTCAGTACCAGCCCCAGGATGAATAGCGGCAAATAAGGGTCAAGGCTGATACCGTACAAGCTGCCGCTGATGTTGTGGGACAGATCCAGGATGACACCACCGGCCAGCTGGCTGAGGCCGCCGACGACGCCAATCCAGGCGTAGTAGACCGCCATGTAGTCGCCTTTCTGATCCGGCGGCACAACCTGGACAAACAGCAATCGTGCCGAGCCAATAGCCCAACCCAGATCGGCGATGCCTTGCAAGATGGAGATACCCACCGCGAAGGAGAGGCTCAATCCGGAATGGCGGGGCATCAAGATCCAGGCGATTGGCAGCAAGACCCTGATGAAGATGCCGGAGATCATGATCGGTTTGCTGCCGTACCGGTCAGCTGCCCATCCCCAGAGATAGCCGGAGATCAGCCCGCCGACCAGAGTCCCGTTCTGCAGCAGAACCACCATTCCCGAGGCCAGTCCCACCTGCTCCTCCATGAACAGCGGCAGAAAGGAGACCATCGGCACCGTTGCCAGGGTCAGTAAGGCTACCCCGACCAAATACCAGATGAATCCCCGATCCTTCATCGTCTCCAGTAGGCCGCTGGTCGAAGCGCTGCCGACTTGGCCAGACAGCAGCGGGGCGCCTCCTGGGATGAACGAATAGGCCCACACAGCCACAAGCCCAAACAAGACTCCAGCCGCGATGAGGATCATGTAGCCGGACAAGCCGCTGGAATGATC
>JAHEEY010000160.1 GCA_024640485.1 Chloroflexota bacterium
TACAAAGGCGATGAATCTGTGGGCGTGGCATGCTTATGTGGATGACGTCGTCAACAACATGCCTGAAAAGATGGTTCGCATTGTCGGCAAAGTCAAAGAACGGTACGGGCTCAGCATGCGGAATCTGGATCTAAATGATTGGGATAATGAAGTGGCCCGCGTTCGCGAAATATATAATGGCGCCTGGGAGAAGAATTGGGGATTTATCCCGATGACCGACGCTGAGTTCGATCACTTAGCCAGCGCATTGCGGGCAATAGTTGATCCAGCCATCGCCTTTATAGTGGAGAAAGATGGTCAGCCGGTAGGGTTTGCTCTGTCATTGCCGAATGCCAATGAACCGCTGCACAAATTCCACCCAGGAGCGTCCATACTGGCCTCATATCTTGGCGGTGCCTATACCCTGATGAACAAGCGGAAGGTGGCTGGGTTGAGAGTGCTGGTTCTTGGGGTTCTGGAGCAGTATCGTAAGCGGGGGATTGATGCCTTGCTCTACTACGAAACCGCCAAAGCAGCATCGGCAAATGGTTACAAGTGGGCTGAAGCAAGCTGGATTTTGGAGTCCAACGTGATGATGAATCGCGCGCTATCTACCATAGGCGCTGAGATCTATAAAACCTACCGCGTCTATGAAAAATCTCTGAAATGAACGGCAGCACCGCTGGTCTCAACTCCTTAGAGAACAGATATTTGAGATGTTACCCGAAAGCGAACAAGTCAGGTCGGGCAGTCCCGATCACAGTGGAGGCAATTCTACGATATGAAAAAGAAAATAGTTAATACCGCCAGTGCCCCGGCCGCAGTTGGCCCGTATTCCCAGGCGGTTCGTGTGGGCAAATTAGTCTATACCGCCGGGCAGATACCTTTGGATCCCGCCACCGGCAAAGTGGTTGACGGGGATGTTTCTGTCCAGACAGAGCGCGTGCTGCAGAATCTAAAGGCTGTGGTTGAGGCTGCTGGCAGCAGTTTGAGCCAGGTGATCAAGACAACGGTATTCCTGCAGGACATGAACGACTTTGCGGCCATGAATAAGGTTTACAGTCAGTTCTTCACCGAGAATCCCCCGGCCCGATCGGCGGTTGAAGTAGCCGCCCTGCCTTTGGGTGTACAGGTTGAAATCGAAGCGGTAGCGCTGAGATCCAAGTAGTCGAAATCTGTCGATGGGATGCCGTGCTTGGCATGGCATCCCCATCCGCTGGCTCAGCACAGGCAGCCGTCCTCAGCCACGAGGGCGAGTAAACAGCCGGCAGTCACCCGCAGACCGGCTGCCAGCAAGCTCAGGACCCCTTAAGGGGATGAAACGGCTCGAAGCCTTTCGATGAATTCGCTGAGCATCATCGCTGTCGCTCCCCAGACTTTGTGTTCCCCTACTTGAAAGAACGGCACTCTGAGATCAAAACCGCGAATGCTCCACATCTCTTCTTGCCTGCTGGAGTGGTCCATGAGGTGGCGGATAGGAACTTCGATCAGCTCTGCTACTTCGCCAGCATGTGGATGAAAGCTGGGCCGCTCCCCGTTTGCATACCAGGCCACGAAGGGATGGACCTCAAAATCAGAGGGAAAGATGTACAGCGGGGTAAGCTCGCCAAGCACGGTGAGTTCGCTGGCATGGATGCCGATCTCTTCGTCCGTTTCCCGCAAAGCCGTATCCAAAAGGGTTTCATCCGGCTCATTCCTGCCTCCAGGAAAAGAGACCTGCCCCGCATGCGACTGCAGGTCGTCTCTTCTCAGCGTCAAGATCAAATTCAACTCGGACTCGCGGCAGTACAACAGCAGCAAGACGCCGCCCAAGCGGGACTGTCCGGATCTCCCTCTCGGCCGTTGGCTAGGACGCGGAGCAGGCGCCATTTTGATCTGGGCAGTGGCCCCATCAAACCCAGGCAGCCGCAGGGCATGTTCTATCTCGTTGACTGAAAAGGGGTGTGACATTGAGGTTCGTGGAATTGATGCATCTTGAAGACAGCGGATAGGCGCTAGCTCGCTTCTGGGTCTCCCAACCCAACGTGAAACGCGTACCCTTGACCACGCTCAGACAGAATGTATTGCAGCTCGTCGCGGGCCTCGAGTTTGCGCCGCAAGCGGTGCATATGTACGTGCAATCTATCCTCGAAAACAGGCTCATGAGGCCAAATCCGGCGAATGATGAACTCTGTGGTAACAGTCTGTCCTGTGCTGCGCATCAATATATAAAGCAGTTTGGTCTCTGTTGGCGTAAGGGACACTGATTCACCGCAGATGATCGCTCGCCGCTTGGCGAAATTAACTGACAGGCTGTCATCAACCTTGGTCACAGGAGCATATTCAAAGGTGAATTCGCCCATGCGCCGCAGCACACGCCGTATGCGGGCGACTAATTCGCCGGGATTGAAAGGTTTGGTCACGTAATCTTCGGCATGACTTTCCAAACCGGTGACAATTGTACTCTCCTCATCAATGGCAGTTAACATAATGACCGGCAGATCGCTGAACTGATGGACTTTGCGGCAGAACTGGAATCCGCTCATGCCTGGGGGCATATTAAGATCTACAACCGCCAGATGGGGCAGGCCGTATTCCATGATCAGACTCAACCCTTTTTCTCCCGAAGACGCAGCCACGGTATTGAAGTTTGCTTTCTCCAATGCGTGCTGCAGGATATCCAGGGTGTATAGATTGTCGTCGATTGTGAGAATCGTCAGTTTCTGTTCGGTGCTTTCGGTCATGAAGTTGCCTTGATAATACGGCGCATCTGTCGCAGATACATGCTCATATTTCTGTTTCAGTTCGCCGAACGATCGGCGAAGCGACTCTTGTCCAGCATGCCTGATTGATTATTCTAATAACAGGTCAATTGACCTTACTTCGCAATAATGACGTGTAGTTGGCCTGATTAAGTAGATGAGCAAGGGATGAAACTGTACCCTGTCGCTCGTTGTGAAACAACATAGCTGTGTCCAAGATCTTCGGTCTCCAGCTTCTGACGGATGCGATGCAGGTAAACTCGCAGGCTGCCGCCGCTTCGATTCTCCAATGGCCACAGCCGTCTCAAAATGAAGCTCTCGGACAAGGTTTGTCCAGCTGATCTCACGAAGATGTACAGCAGCTTTGTCTCCGTCGGTGTCAATGAAACGACGCTCCCGTCCATCGTCGCCTCACATTTGGCGAAATTGACTGTGAGGTGTTGATCAACTCGCACAGACGGTTCCAATGGGAGTGCAAAGCTGCCTACTTTACTTCTCAGCACGCGACGGACGCGGACCAGGAGTTCATCCAAATTGAACGGCTTGATGACGTAATCTTCCGCATAGTGCTCTATGGTTTGCACGATGGTGTCTTCTTCGCCAACAGCGGTCAACATGACTACCGGCAGATCGCTGAATTCATGCACTCTCCGGCAAAATTCAAGGCCGTCCATACCAGGCGGCATGTTGATATCGACCAATGCCAAGTGGGGCAGCCCAGATTCAGCCATCAGCTCAAGCGCTATTTCGCCGGAGGCAGCGGTGAAGACCTCAAAACCGTTACCTTCTAGTGCGGCCCTGAGACCTTCCAAGAGGCTTGAGCTATCATCAACGACAAGTATTTTTTGTAAACCCTGGGTTGAGTCAATCATAGGTAATCTGTTATCTTTGCCTTACCAGTGTAATCGCGACGCTGGGAAGCTGATTCCAAAACTAATGGAACCGATTCCCTAGAGTCGGTAATTGGTTTTTCGCTTTCGACAACTGCTGCCTGCAGCAGCCTGCCACAGGTGCCACAATTTGAAGTCAATTGTGCTGCTTCACAGATGACAGTTGGATCACTTCTCAAGGTGGTGGGTGGTAGGGCGTGAGCTGATGAGAAGGTTTGAAGTCCCGAGAATTCCAACCAATGCGGCCTCATTTTAACAAACCTATCCATTTCTCTCAAGATAATTAATCAATATTCGCCAGTACTAACACTCTCCCAATAATGTGGCTTCGAACCAATGTTTTCGACCAGCGGCATTACTCTTCATGGAGCCGAAGCCGTATCGATGTAAAGCGCGCAATTAGCAGCAAGATTATGCTATATTGTAATGGAAAATGGAATGGGCGGGTCCGGCCGTAATTCCCGATGCGACGCATGGCCTAACCGGGCATGGATCTGGTTGTCTTGTATCGCGCACACTGGGGATTGACAGTGTCATCATGATTGTCGTTTTTCTTGCCGTTGGCTGGTTCTTCGGGCTCTGGGCATCCTCTATTGCCGGGTTGAGTTCAGCCCAATGGTTCTTGATAACAGCGGCTTTTTCGTGCGTCGCATTCATCCGCAGACGGCAGCGGATCGAAAGCGTCTCATGCCTGGTGCTGTGTTTTGCAGGCCTGGCAGGGGCGCGCTTTGCTGCCGCCTCACCAACATTCGGCCCTTCCACGATCGCCTTCTTCAACGGCAGCCGGCAGACCACATTCGTTGGAATTGTTGACGCTGCGCCTGACATCCGAGACGGAACCATCTTCCTGCGGCTTCGGGCGGAAACGGTGAGCCTCGATCAAATTGGGGAAATCCCTGTCACAGGAATGGTGATGGTTCAAACCCACCGATTTCCGGTCATCCCCTACGGCAGCCGTGTCGAGCTCAACGGCTCTCTTGAAGCGCCGGAAGCGATTGATGATTTTGACTATGAGGCGTATCTGGCTCGGCAGAACATCTTCAGCCAGATGAAGTTTCCGGAAATTACGGTTCTTGCCACCGGAAAAGGGCACCCGCTGCGTGCCGCGCTGATTGACCTGCGAGCGCGAACCCACCTCACTATTGACAGGCTCATCCCGGAACCTCAAGCAGCCCTGCTGGCTGGCATCCTGTTAGGGGATGACTCCGGCCTGTCCAGCGATCTGTCGGAGGCTTTTCAAGAAACAGGGCTTACTCACATCATCGCCATTTCCGGGTTCAATATCGCTATTTTCATGGGTGTCTTGCTGCGGCTTGGAGATCCTTTCCTTTCACGCCGGGGAGCGGCCTACTTCGCCGTCTCTGGAGTGGCGCTTTATACCGTGCTGGTAGGTGCGGAGGCTTCTGTGGTTCGAGCCGCGGTCATGGGAGCCATCTATGTGTTCAGCAGCCGGATGCTGGGCCGGCCCACCTTTCCGTTTGCTTCCCTGGCGGTCGCTGGCTTCATCATGACGCTGATAGACCCTATGGTCTTTTGGGATGTCGGATTCCAACTGAGCTTTGCCGCCACGTTGGGGCTGATGCTGTATGCCGAGCCGCTTACCCATTGGGTACAGCGGCAGTTGGAGAGAGGGTTGGATAAGAACTTGCTCAGGCCGGTGATGACCTTGCTGTCGGACGCCGTGCTGGTGACCATTTCGGCTCAGATCTTGACCATACCGCTGATGATCGCCTACTTCAAAGAAAGCTCGCTGATAAGCCTGGTTGCCAACGCCTTTGTTCTGCCGGCACAGCCGGGGGTGATGATCTGGGGTGGGCTGACAGCGCTGATCGGAGCGATTTTCGCTCCCTTAGGAAAGCTGACTGGCTATGTGGCCTGGCTCTTTCTAGCTTACACGACGGAGATGGTTGAAATGTTTGCTGGTATACAAGATGCTGTGGTTCCCATAAACAGCCAGACCTGGGCCATTCTGGCTGCCTACGGGCTGATTGGCGGCCTGACATGGCTTGGGCTGCTGCATTACGAGAAACGAACTGCTCTTTGGGTATGGCTGCGACAGCGTTTGGACAGCAGAGTCGTACTATCCTCAGCCGCCCTAATCTTTGCGCTGGTAGCCGCTTGGGCGCTCACCCAGCCTGATGGTAGGTTGCATGTGCTGTTTCTAGACGTTGGCCAAGGCGACGCCGTATTCATACAGACGCCCAGCGGTCGGCAAATCCTGGTGGATGGCGGCTATTATCCTTCGGTGCTGAACGAGAAGTTGGGACGAGAAATGCCTTTCTGGGATCGTGATATTGACATAATATTTGCGACCCATGCGGATGCGGATCATATTTCCGGGCTGCCGGATTTGTTTCAGCGATATCAGGTCGCCCGGCTGGTGACGAATGGTGAGGACCGAGGTGTGTCCGAGATATACGATGCCATGATCACAGCTGCCGAAACATCAAGGACAATAATTCGCCCAGCAGTTGCCGGAGAACAGATCACGGTGGGGGACGGTGTCATCTTGGAAATGCTGCACCCTAATGGACAGCTGTTCGATGATAACAGAAACAACAATTCCATCTGCCTGCGTTTGACCTACGGTGAGTTCAGTCTGCTGCTCACTGGGGATGCAGAAGAGAAGGCGGAGCAGTTGATATTAGCGGAGCGGCAGCCGCTGTCGGCAACTGTGCTCAAGGCAGGGCATCACGGGTCTAAATCATCCAGCACTGTGCCGTTTCTGGAAGCGGTTCAGCCGCAGATCGTGGTGATCTCTGTCGGCGAAAGTAATCGATACAGCCATCCCAGCCCTGAGCTGCTTCAACGGGTGAGCGCGGTAGGCGCCGAGGTGCTGCGCACCGACGAACTGGGAACCATCGAGGTGATCAGCGATGGCCAACAGATATGGTGGCAAGCTGTTCCGTAATTTCTCGCTGGTCGCCTAAAGCGGCCTATCCTGCATCTCCAGATGGAGCAATTTCCCGGAGTAGGGATGCTGCGCGGCTACTTCTTCATCCAGCTCCACGCCCAAACCCGGTCCAGTGGGCGGCAGGATGTATCCTTCTTCCCATCGGATCGGTGTCTTCAGCAGTTGGGCATGAAAACCGCCCCAGGTCTGGATGCTTTCTTGAATCAGGAAGTTAGGGCTGCAAGTGCTCAGCTGGATGTCGGCCGCGCCGGCGATGGGACCGCAGTACATGTGGGGGGCTATCTGAGCATAATGCGCTTCAGCCATGCCGGCAATCTTCTTTGCCTCCAAAATCCCGCCGACCCGGCCTAATGCCATCTGCAATATCGAAGCAGCGCCCAGCTTCAGCAGTCTGGCGAATTCATACTTGGTCGTCAACCTTTCTCCGGTAGCAATGGGAATGCTGGTAGCTCGGGCTACCTTGGCCATCTCCTCCATGTTCTCCGGCGGCACCGGCTCTTCAAACCAAAGCGGATCGTATCGCTCCAGCCGTCGGGCCAATCGAACCGCGCTGGAGGTGGTTAATTGGCCATGGGTGCCGAACAGCAGATCACAGCTGTCACCGACCGCCTGGCGCACCGTTTTGACGAATTTCTCCGAGCGAGTCAACGCTTCCAGGGACAGTTGGCGGGGATCAAAAGCGGAGTAAGCGCCGGCCGGATCGAACTTCACTGCCGTAAATCCTTGCTTAACGTATGCCACTGCCCGTGTCGCCGCCAGATCCGGATCCATGTACACATCGGTCTGGTCGGATGGTTCCGGATACAGGTAGGTGTAGGTCCGCAGCCTTTCGTGGACCTGACCGCCGAGCAGCTCATAAACAGGTCGGTTCAACTCCTTGCCTACAATATCCCAGCAGGCCATCTCAATGGCGCTCAGTACCCCCATCAGGCTCAGGTCTGGGTGCTGGGTGTAGCCGCTGGAATAGATCACCCGCCACAGCCGCTCAATCTTGAATGGATCCTGGCCAATGACGTACCGTTGGCAAACGTCCTCAATCATCTGGGCTGCGATGTGCGGATGGAAGGGGATAGAATACGCCTCGCCCCAACCAGAGATGGCATGATCAGTGGTCAGCTTCACAAATACCCAATACCGGCCGCCAAAATGAGGCGGCGGGTTGCCAACGACAAAGGTCTGGACATCGGTTATTCTCATGAGGTGGTACCTCCGTATGGGACTGGTGGAAATGGTTGGCTGCGCCTTGCAGTATTCGCATAACCATCTGGCTCTGACGCAAACTGCACCCTGTTAACTATCTCGAGAATAGTAACATATGAAAAGTCCACTACCCAAACTAGACGATCGGCTGGCTGCCAAAACAAGGGCGGAAACTGCATCTTCCTGAGATCTCTACAACCGCCGCCGCATGCCAGTGTGGATACGTCATGATATAATCCCGTGTCTTATTCGTACAAACAGAAGTTTGGAAAGCGGCTTGATATGCTTTCCCCTAGAAGAGTCTATGAGCACACTTAACTTTCAAGAGATAATCTTACGACTGCTCGAGTTTTGGCAAGAGCAAGGCTGCCTGATTCAGCAGCCATACAACGTCCAGGTTGGGGCAGGAACCATGAATCCGGCGACGGTGCTGCGCGTGCTGGGGCCGGAACCCTGGAATGTCGTCTATGTAGAGCCAAGCATTCGCCCGGATGACGGCCGTTTTGGTGATAACCCCAACCGGATGCAGATGCACCACCAGCTTCAGGTTATTCTGAAACCAGATCCGGGTAATCCTCAGGAGCTGTATCTTAAGAGCCTGGAAGCCATCGGGATTGATCCCCTGGAGCATGACATCCGCTTTGTAGAAGACAACTGGGAATCGCCAGTTTCCGGTGCCTGGGGATTGGGCTGGGAAGTGTGGTTGGATGGCCAGGAAATCACCCAGTTCACCTATTTTCAGCAAGCCGGCGGCCAGACGCTGGACCCGGTGTCTGTGGAAATCACCTACGGTCTGGACCGGATCGCGCTGGCGCTGCAAGGTGTGGACAGCGTCTGGGAACTGGACTATGGCGTCAAGATCCCCTACGGCAACCTGCTGCTTGAAAGCGAGATCGAACACTGCCGCTACTATTTTGACGTGGCAGATGTGGACGCGATCAGATCGGTCTACGATGTCTACGAGAGTGAAGCCAAACGTTGTATTACCGCCGGCCTCGTGGCCCCGGCTCATGACTACAATCTGAAATGTTCCCATCTCTTCAACGTGCTGGACACGCGCGGCGCGGTTGGCGTGACCGAACGGGCCAACTACTTCCGGCGAATGAGAACCGTCGCCCGCGAGGTGTCGGAGCTCTACTTGGAACAGCGCATGAGATTGGAATACCCCTTCATGGATGCCTGGTCCACCGAAACGGTAGAGGTGCCCGCGCCGGCCATCCAGTTTACCCAAATGGAGCAGCCCCATACCTTCCTGTTAGAAATCGGCAGTGAAGAGCTGCCCGTAGGGGATTTGAACTCAGCTGTCCAACAGCTGCGGACCAGAGTGCCCGAGATGCTGGACAGCTTGCGGCTTTCCTTTGAGCGTGTTGAAGTCAATGGCACGCCCCGGCGATTGGCAGTACTGGTGCATAAGTTGGACGGACGGCAGGCAGATGTGACCGCCGAGATGAAAGGGCCGCCGGCAGACCGCGCTTTTGACGCTGACGGTAACCCCACCAAAGCTGCACTGGGGTTTGCCAGAGGCAAAGGGATCGATGTCGCTGAACTGAAAATCATTGACGATGGCAGCAAGCGGTACGTAGCCGCAGTGGTACGCGAGGAAGGGAAGCCCGCCGCGGCTGTCCTGGGTGAAGCACTCCAGGAGTTGGTTGCTGGCCTCAAGTTCG
>JAHEEY010000607.1 GCA_024640485.1 Chloroflexota bacterium
AATGGAACGGATCTCACCCCTGCGGAAATCCTCCCTGAGGGTGGCAACCACAACGGGGTGTCTTTTAACAGCACCCCAAATAGATACATTAGTATCAGTCCCAAACAGAAGACCGGCATCGACACCCCAATATTCGCCCCTATCATACTGATCAGGTCAATTGGTGAATCTCTATACAGTGCCGATATTATTCCGACGGGCACGCCTATCCCAACCGCGATTAGAAATGCGGTCAGGCTGAGTTCTACCGTGGCCGGCAGCCGCTCGATCACAATCTGCATAACCGGACGGTTGGTTCGAATCGAGTTCCCGAACTCTCCCTGGATAACATCCTTCATGTAAATGCCGAACTGTACCGGGATCGGTTTGTCCAGCCCTTTGGACTCGATGAATCTGTCGCACATCTCTTGGGTCGCTTTTTCGCCCAGCAGCAGTTCACACGGGTGGCCCGGGATCGAACGCGCAAGTATGAAAGTTATTATCAGGACGCCAAATAGTACCGGCAGCGATGTAAGCAAGCGGCGTAAAACAGTTGTGCCCATCTGTTGATCTCTCAGGAGCTCTCTAGCTCATGCTTATGATTATCTAAACCATACGCAGCAACCCTAACCCTTTCTGCCATCATAGCAGTTTCACCAACGCCTGTCAGCAAATGCCGGCTGCTGAAGCAGGCAGACAAGCGGCTCCCAGGCGCCTACCAACGCCGGCAGCGGCGGCTGCCGCCAAATCTTCATGGACCCCTGGGCACAGGGGCGGGCGTGCCGCCAGGAAGAGGTGCCGGCGCAGCTGCGCAAACCGGGACACAACGGCAGCGTTCGCACCGAATTGTCCCGGCCAGGGCGTGATTTTGGGGCAATCTGTAATAGTTTGCCCCAAATGGCGTATATTATTATTGAACGGCGCCGTCACATGGCGCCGTCGAGGAAAACCTTATGAGCAACGCCAAAGCCCGGGTGCTAACCTGGTTTCGCGCTCCTGTGACGGAACAGGATTTCGAGCAGATCTATCGCCTGGAGCTGCCCAAAGTGTACAACTTCTTTCGCTACCGGGTTGGAGATGGCCCAACCGCGGAAGATTTGACCGCTGATACCTTTGAAAAAGCGTGGCGCAAACGACACCGCTACCGAAGCGACCTGGCCTCATTTTCGACCTGGCTATTCACTATCGCCCGACGGGTGGCCATCGACTTCTACCGCAAACAACGGCCGATAAGTTCCTTTGAGAGCAGCAGCCATCTGATGGCTGATGAAACTCCGGAGGAGATGACGGTAAAGCGAGTCGACTTCGACCGCTTGTCCCTCCTCCTGACCAAGCTTGAAGACCGCAACCGGGAGTTGGTGGCTCTCAGTTACGGCGCCGGTCTCACCAACCGGGCCATTGCCGGCCTCACTGGTCTATCAGAATCGAACGTCGGCGTCATTCTTCACCGCACCCTGAAACAACTCCGGGTGGAGTGGGAGGAAACGAGATGAACGATGATTTCTTGAAACGGATGCGCAAACCGCCTCGGCGCGAGTTTGCCGATGAGCTGTATGAAAGGATAAACAGACCAATGAACGAATCACGTTTTGGAATTGAACCCTATGCCCTCCGCAGAGCGGCATTTGCGGCAGGCGCGGTGGGATTACTGCTGATATTGACGGTGATAATTTCGCCGGCGGCAAGGACCTTTGCCGAAGCGCAATTCCGGCAGGTTGGCGCGCTGATCTTCCGTCCGATTGATCATGAGTCATCCACGGCAGTTCAGCCAACCATGGCTGCGCCAGGCGACGCGAGCCCGGTTGAGAAGGCAACTTCATTGGAAGATGCTTCCCGTCTGGCAGGCTTTACAGTGATGGCTCCGGACTATCTGCCTGAGGGGTATGCGGTTGACACCGTCTGGTCGATAGACCGGCAGGTCAGCGGCCTCTATGTGGTCAGCAGCTTTCGCAATGAACCAAGCAGCCAATTCCTGCTGTTGAACCAGGTTACCTACGCGCCTGGGGCCAGTTTTGAGCAGAGCTATGGCGAGAATGAGCAGTTATCAGAGGTGCGTGTCCGCGGGCATTCTGGGGTGTGGATCAGCGGCAGATTCATGACCGATCCAACCGACCACTCCCCGCAAGATGCGGCAGAGCCACGACTGTATCCCACAAATTGGCTGGTATGGCACGAAGGTTCCATCACCTATGCTCTTTTCGGCAACGGCCTCAGCCAGCAGGAAATGATCAAGATAGCCGAGTCGCTGGCTCGCTAGGCGGGCGCCGCTGCCGGAGGGATCCAACCGCGGCGAGGCTGCGGCTGGGGAACAGCTCCGCTGGTGGGCATTGACCCCGGCAGACCGCAAGGAAACAAACGAATACGGCCGTCACCGAAAGGGGGCGGCCGTATTCGTTTGGAAGGACCAGGAACGGCCGGCACAGGGGCCGGCCGCTACGTGGGGCGGCTGCCGAGGGACGGGGCGGCTTAGTCAATCAGGTTGAAGATCAGCAGGAGGGCATAGGAAATGAAGCTGACGGCGCCGAAGAACATGAGGCTGATGCCACCTGAATAGACAGCTCGCAGGCGAGGGGCAGGGGTTGGGCCGGACTGCCGGCCGCTGGCGCGCCAGAGCTGCAGAAGCAGTATCAGTGACAGAAGGAAGACGATGCCTCGGGCCAACCAGATCCAGTCCTGTTCGCCCCAGCCGGCATGTTTGGTTTCCGCAGCCAGCTGCTGGAAGCGGGGCTGACTCAG
>JAHEEY010000608.1 GCA_024640485.1 Chloroflexota bacterium
TGATGGAAAAGGCCAGCGCCTGCCCGACATCAACCAGCAGTCCGGCCGATTGGCGGGAGCCAAGGATTAGTTCCAGCAGCTGTGAGACCAGGATAATGGCATTGGCCAAAACGATCATCGCTGCGGCGAAGAGGAAGAAGTAGAGATAGATGCGGCGCACCAATGAATCCCGCTCATCTTCATTTGCCTCCGACAGCCCGGCAGCATCCAGCTGCAGCTGTCTCCAGGGCAGCAGCCAGAGCGGCAGCCCGGCGATCAAGCTGGCGGTGAACCAGGCGAACTGCTCCTTCATGTTGTCCTCAACCAGCAGGCCGGTATCAAAGGAGCGGATCAGCAGGCTGACCTCACCGCTGAGGCCGATGACCAGCGCGGTAAGGCCCACTCCAGCCAGCATATACTGGTACAGCCGGCGGACGGCAGCCTGTCTGGGTTTGTCGGAAATCCCCTGGACATCAAGCTTCAAAACGTAATCGTGGTAGCTCCACAGCACGATGCCGATGATGATTAAGCTGACCGGGTCGCGGATGTCTCCCATGGAAGGAAGGCCAAATCCGCTGCGTATCAGCGCCGCCAATATGATGGCGGCATTGGTGACCACAATGAGCACCCCGGCGAAGAGAGCGGCATAGAGGTACAGCTTGCGCAGCGCTGAAGCTTGTTCGCTGAGAGGGCCGTCACTATAAAGACGCTGCACGCGCCGCCAGGAAATCAGCCACAGGGGCAGCCCAACCACCATGGTAGAGAGATTGTTGAGCAGGGCGATATCGCCGCTGCCAATACTGCTGGCGGCGCCAATCTGATGCAGCAGCCAGTTGAGCATGGCGGTTCCCGAGGTGATCACCATCACCAGGCCGCCGGCAGCGAACAGATAGCTGTGAACCCTTCTGGGATCCAGGGCCGATGGGACGGCGCCCAGGGCAACCTCACTGCCGTTGAGCAGCCGCAGGTGATATCCCCAGAACAGCGCCAGAACCGATATGGCAATGATCTGGTAAATGACCGCCCCAGAAAGGGTGTTTGCCGGCCCCCACATCCCACCAGTTAGGCTGACATCCAACGGTACGGCAAGCAGCGACCGGGTGAAGTTGAACAGGTTCACCAGCCAGGGGATTTGAAACGATGCCATCATGACGTAGAGGTAATAGTATCGCAAGCTGGCAGAGCGCTCTTCTTCACTGTCCCGCGCCAACCGCTGGCTCCAACTGAAATGGCCCAGGAAAAATGGCAGGCCGATGATGATAATGGAAAGCTGTAGGGCAATGTCACTGCGCATCCCGCCGATGCCCGGGATCAACAGCTGCCGCAGCAGTTCGATAATTGCCCACACCACCGCGTTCAGGCTGATGCCGCTGACCAGAAATATGTACCAACGCCGGATTTTTACCATCTTACTTCCCCCCACATCCTGACTCGGACTGCCAACAGTCGGCGAAATACGCTCCCGAACCCGAAATCTTCCAACGATCCCCAACCAGGGTCAGGAAGACGGTGAATTGCGAGGTAGATTGGCTGCCGCCAAACAGGCCATTTCGATAGAACTGCAGCTCCTGCACCACGACTTGAGCCTTCTTTCCCTGTATCTCCTGCGACAATATCTCCAAGGAATGATCTTGATCAATTCGGAAGAACCATTGGTTGTTTTGAATATCCGCCTGCATCGCCATGCTATCTTCCGGCAGGCTGTCAATGGCCGGATCGAGCTGTGCCAACGCCCGGCTGAAATCTTCCTTGGAAAGGGCCAGCAGATAATTGTGGACGACATCCGTTGGGCTGGTACCACTCTGGTAGGCGGCCTCTGGCCTGCGCAGGCTTACGATAAGTGATGCGATTACCAGCAGGACAATACCGCTGACAATCAGCAGAAGGAACCTGTCACTTTTTGCCATGTCTGAATCTCAACTTGATCGATAATAATGTAACGGTCTGACTCTTCTTGCTCCCACAACTACTCATCAGCATACCACAACGAGCCGGTGCACTACAAGATGGACAACGGAGCAATATCGGCCAACTGCGGGCATCTGGATGCGGAACAGTTCAGCGGGGATAGATGGCGATGATCGCCGGCAGGATGGTGAAGGCGGGAATACCCTCCGGCGGCTCCACCAACAGGGCGCCGCTGGAGCTGCCCCCGTCCAGATTCAAGGCGATGTCGATCTCCAGATCGGCGTTCACCAGAAAGAGGCTCAGCTGCCGCAGGCTCAGGCTTCCCCAGGGGCTGATGATGAACAGGAACCGGCCCTCGCGGTCCTGGGCTATCACCGTCCGGCGGGATGGGATACCGTCATCTTCTATCACGCCGGGCACACCACCTGGCTTGACCAGCATTGGGAACGACTGCAGTCCGAATTGAATGGGTTCGCCGGGTTGGTAAGGATTCGCCGCCAGGTCGCGCAGCGCCGGCGCCCCGTCAACGATCTGGAGCATGCCGCCGAATCCCTCGAAGCTGCTGCCGCCTGGCTCCCCGTCGATGATCGTCAGCCCGGTTGCTCTGAATTCCGGTGTGAAGAAGCCTCCGTTGACAACCAGCAGGGCGCCGGTCTCCCGCTGCCAATCGTCAAGGCTCTGCGGCTGGCCTGGATGGTAGCCAACAGCGAACCGGTAGGCTGCCGGGTCGATCCGCAGGAGGTAAAGGCGGTCCTTCTTCAGCCCATCCTGATCGAAGAGGGTGATCAGCCGCTGCTCAAGACCAGGTTGAAGCAGCCGCCAGCCGG
>JAHEEY010000161.1 GCA_024640485.1 Chloroflexota bacterium
GCCCCCTTCACTCCCCTCAAACCCCAGAAACGCAGAAGGAGCCCCTGGCGGAGCTCCTTCTTTTGAGCGGGATCACCCCGAAGGGTGAGCGCCGATGATCGCGTCAGGTGGCTGGGGCTGTATTCCCCAGTTTTTCGACAGGTGGCTTGTGGATGCAGCTTCTCTGCGCCTGCTCTTCAAAGCAATCGTTACTTGATGGGGGCGATTGCTTCACGGCGCGCCAAACACTCTATCCTCACGTAAACAGCAAATCTGTGCTGCTAGCCACATCGACCTGATAGCGATGCTTTCGACACAACCCATATTATGCACAATCTGAGCGGACTTTGCTAGTCCTTGAGGCACCAATTTCTAAAACTGGGCGCGCCGCGCCTCTGGCCCCCAGAGACGCACGCTCGGCACCGCTCAGATTGGGGAAACCCGTGGGCTGGCGCTGCCCCGGTAAACGCAAAGTGCCGCGCTTATCGCGCGGCACATGCCTGAAAGGAGGAAGAAAATACATGCCCCGCCTGCTTCCCCAAGCCGGCGGCACCTTCGAGGCGTTTGGTTAACCTCGCGATTGCATCTATATCCATTTAGATGAACTGTTCAGGTGGTTCTCCATGCAGAGGGAATTATACCCCACAATTACACCAAAACATCCCCCAAGTGGCTCATATTGCCCCCATAAGTTCGGCTTCCGGCACCTCTAATCATGAACCAGCCCGACGGCCCGGGGCAGCCGGATCAAAAAAGGGCCCCGAAGGGCCCTTTTTGTCTAATTTGTGTGCCGGAGCACACCGGGCAATCTTCTTATTTGAAGAGCGCCATCATTGTTTCGATTACCGACATCAGAGTCGCGTCGCTGTCTTCGCCGCCGTCAATCAGGTAACCGCCCTGGGTGACATGCTGCCGGATGATTGCCAAATCGCCAGCTGAATCCGTATTAAGGGCTTCAACTATATGGCAGCCGCCGCATGCTCTCGCAGCCGGGCCGGTGACCATCTCTGGGATACCGCCAATGCTGCGATCCATGGTCTCGACGTTGTCGGTACCAGACTGCAGGCCAGGCAACGAGGCCGACTGATCCGGCACATTGAAGGTGCCAGGATTGTGGCAGGACTCGCAATCGGTGGAGCCGTGTTTCGGATAGGGGAAATGGATATGATGATCATAGTGCATTTCCTCTACTGGATCGGCGAAGTTGATGTCGCCGATGTCAAACGGCTGGAAGGAGTGAATCGCGTGCACGTAGGAATCGATCGAACGTGACTGCAGTTCCAGATGGGAACCGCCGCTCTTGGTGATGTGGCACATACGGCAGACAACGATGTTTCCACCGCGGTTGGGCGAATGGAAGGTCGTGGCCAATGCGTCGTGGCAGGTGTTGCAGCCATCGGTGACATTGACGATATCAGCGTAGAACTCATCATCAAAGGCGTTGGAAGCCAGGTCGAAGGTCCGGGAAGGCGCGGTGATCGCCAGGGTGGTGCCGTCAGCGTCTTGCAAGGTCGGCATGACGCCGATTTCCAGACGACGGACAGTGCCGTCAGCCATCCACTCTGCCCATGCGGACAGATCGAATTCGACTACCCAGGCGCCGCCGTCAGCGGACACGGTCGTGGCGCGGGGGTGTTCTTCACCAACACCATATTCCAGAGCGCGGCCGTCGTTGCGATCGATGGCGCCGTCGTTGTTGTCATCAAACGGTCTTTCGTGCGGGCCGAGGATGAAGTCTTTGGTGTCCCAGCCGTACAGACCAACCATGACGGTCGGTTCGATGGTGGAAACATCAACGCCTTCGAGCTCAGAGGCAGCGCTGAATTCAACCGTGATCTTGTTGTCAGCAACCGTTGCGTTGTCGATGGAAACAACAACCATGTCGGAGTATTTCACATCCGGCGCAGCGTAGATGACCGGGTTGTAACCGGTGTGGATCTCGCTGAATGTCGGGGCGAACCCTTCAGCGCCGTGGCAGGCCAGGCAATCTTCGGTCTCCAGGTCCATGTCGCCGTGAATCGCTTCGGGCAAAATGGTCTTGAGGGCCAAAACGGTGGTGTCATACAATACATCTTCGCCATCCATGGCAACTGAACCGGTCACGGCATGGCAGCTCTTGCAGGTCTCGACGACGAAGAATTCGTCGGTGAGAATCTGGTCCAGCTTGCCTTCGTGGCAGGTGTTGCAGGTGGCCATTGACTGCGGATAGGGGAATTCCATGGCGTGCGACATGTGCACGTCATTCATCAAGCGGGTCTTGTAACCGTACTGCTCAACCTGCTCCGCGCTGAGGACATCTTCGTTTTCGAAGTAAGCCGCGGCCAAAGCCGGATCGTCAACCAACAGCTGCCATTCTAAGTGGCCGCCGTCGCCGTTATCCAGATGGCAAGCTTTACAGGTCATGAAATCGGTGGCGGTATCGCCGCCAACGGTGCCAAATATGTACCCGTGCTTCAAGAATGGCTCGGAGTGACAATTTTCACAGCCAGAGCTGTTCGCTTTCGACGCCCATTCAACTGTCCCAACCTGGGCCAGAGCGGCAAACGGAGCCTGGGCCAACGCGATGCGGGCCGGCAGGTTGCCGACGGTGTCGTCACGGCCGTAAACTACAACGTAGCCATTGGCGCCGCTGAAGTCGGGCAGATCGGCGGCGGTGCTGGTGCATGCGCCGGCGTCGCAGACGACGTCGCCCTTCAACGAGGTGCGGCCGCTGCCATCTTCAAAGGCCCACATATCGCCGTCAAACGGTGCGAAGTAGATACCAATCGATTCGACCGCGTTGGCGTCGATCGGCTGGCCATTCTTGGTCATATTGAACGTGACCACGGTATTGGGAGCGGCGTAACGGTAAGCCAGGTTGGTAACCTGAATAACGCCTTCCTGATACAGGCTGTCATAGCCGGCTTGGTGCTTGTCACCAACGCCGCTGTGGCAAACGCTGCAGGTCTCAGGGGTCACGCCCACATGAGCGGCTTCACCCTGGGGGCCGGCGGGGCCGGCAGGGCCTTCGGCGCCGGCAGGGCCGGCGGGGCCAGCAGGACCAGCGTCACCAGCAGGGCCGGCTGCACCGGCAGGGCCGGCGGGGCCAGCAGCGCCAGCGGGGCCCGCAGCGCCTTCTGCGCCGGCACAACCCGCAAGCATTGCTACCACCAGCAGCAACACTAAACTAATCCACAATGCAGATGTTCTTCTATTAAGCATCTGACTCCTCCTGATAGTTTTGAAAAGTAAAACGATTCATCAAAGTACGCCAATACACGATGTTTCGCACTTCTTCATCTCCCTTGATCGATCCAACACCATGTAATTTCGTATGGGACGCTGGATGTCGTGAAGGAACTTGAATCTCGAAGTACGCGAGGGAGGGAAGCTTCCCGATCCCTCAACACTTCTTGTGGAATCTCAATGGTTTGCTATCCCTATGCGGCACCTCCTTCTATTACCCATAATCAGATCATTTTCCCAGTTTATACACTATACAATGACAGGTAGGTTGCGATCCGAACGCGATTTCCAGAATTATGAGCAATTCATGAGTAAGTTTATCACGATTGTGCGGGATTGCACAAGTTATTTCAAAAACAGATTTTCTGGCATGCAAGGCCCTGACGAATGAAGATTCGCGGCTGCCAGAGGCAGCGGAACGATACGTTGAGGAGGCGGGAAGCATCGGCAGCGGCCCTTTCCCGATTGGCCCTTCCCGTCCGGCTGGCGGGCCTTGCGACGGCAAAGACGGGAGCCTGACATCGCCGATCGCCCAGATCGGCAAAGAAAAACCGCTGCCCTGGCTTGATATTCCTGGACAGCGGTCTCTATTGTCTTGGGGAGAAAGATTGACTAGATCAATATTTCGATCGCCGGGTCGGCGTGGCCGTTGACCCCGTTCTTGGGCAGCGACGGCACCAGCCGGCTGTTGTCGGGGATATCCCGGCCTACCGCCTGGGCGATCCCGCGCAGCTCCTTGACCATTTTGCTGAACCGCTTCGGCTTCAGCGACTGCCGGCCGTCCGACCACGCCTCTTCGGGGGTGCCGTGAACCTCGATCATCAGCCCGTCCGCCCCGGCAGCCACCGCCCCTTTGGCCAGGGAGTCGACGAATTCCCACTTGCCCGCCGCGTGGCTGGGATCAGCGATCACCGGCAGATGGGAGAGCGCCTTGGCCACCGGAATGGCGCTGAGATCAAAGGTGTTGCGGGTCTCGGTCTCGTTAGCCCGGATCCCCCGCTCGCACAGGATCACCCGCTCATTGCCGTGGCTCAAAATGTATTCCGCCGCCATCAACCACTCTTTGGTGGTGCCGCTCATAGAGCGCTTCAGCATCACCGGATGGCCCGACTTGCCCACGGCGTTCAACAGGGCGTAGTTCTGCATGTTGCGGGTGCCGATCTGCAGGATATCGGCGTAATCGCACACCAGCTCCACCAGCGCCGGGTCCATCACCTCGGTGATCACCGGCATCCCGGTCTGCTCCCGGGCCTCAGCCAAATAGCGCAGCCCTTCTTCCCCCAGCCCCTGGAACGCGTAGGGTGAGGTGCGCGGTTTATACGCCCCGCCCCTCAATATATGGGCGCCCCCCTCTTTACAGGCGTGGGCCATTTCCAGCAGCTCGCTGCGTCCTTCAATAGAGCAGGGCCCGGCCATGATCACCACATCGCTGCCGCCGATGGTCACTCCACCGACGTCGAACACCGTATCTTCCGGCTTGAACTCGCGGCTGGCCGCCTTGTACGGCTTGGTGATCGGCATCACCGACTCCACCCCGTGCATCCGCCCGATTTGGCGGCGGTCGATGATCTGCCCGTCACCGACCACCCCAATGACCACCCGGTTCTCACCAATGATCGGATGCACGGCGCAGCCCGCTTTTTCCACCTTCTGAATAATCGCCTGCACATCCGACTCTTTAGCGCCCGGCTTCATTACTACAATCATGTCGCTTCTCCCTTGAACAATATGGGTTGGGGTTACGGCGTTGACCCCTAAAAACAAAAAAGACCCGGCTGCTCAGCCGCGTCTTGTCCAAATTCGGTATTGCCTCTTCAACTTTTATGAAAGCGAGCAAACCTCCTCGGCCACATGCGGCTGAGCTGAGCTGGCAAAATAAAAGCTAAAAAAGGTAACAGCGCTTCGTTTCATAACTTCGGCATCATAGCATGCCCACCGGCATCCGTCAACCCCCAAAACAGCGGTCGATCCATCCTCTCACAATTCACTTCCACCTCCTGCCGGCTCCCGCCCAAGGATGAGCGGAAGTAGTTGTCGTCTATCCGAAAAAACGATACGCTTGATAGAATGACAAGACAAATGGGCAGTATCGAAGCCTCATGGGCATTAACCGGAGAGTTCCAGCCGCTGGCAGTGGTCACCGTTCTGCGGTTGTGCAGCGGCCCAACGCCTGAACAGCTGCGCCAGGCGCTGGACACCCTTCAGCCCTCGCAGCAGATGCTCAACGTCAGCATCAGCCAGCGCGGTGGGCGCTACCAGTTCCAGCCAGATCCGCAGCGCCGCCCCATCCCCCTCTCGGTCCAGCCCTGGAGCGGCGACGACGGCTGGCAGGCAGCCGCCGAAACCGGTTTGAACACCCTCATCGATCACACCGTCGCCCCGCTGATCCGCTGCACCTATTTGTACCAGCCGGGCATCGATGCCCCCGCCGATCTCATCCTGGTCCAACATCACGCCACCCTGGACGCCGCCTCCTCCATGGCCCTCAACCACCAGCTGCTCTGCCTCTGCGGCGGCCTGGAAGACGAGCTGGACCTCACCCCCCGGGAGCTGGAGCCGCCGCTGGATGAGCGGATTCCTCCGGAATTCAGCGGCAGCCGCCGTCCCGGACGGCTGTTCAGCTATTTCCGCCGGCAGATGGCCGACGAAATCCGCTACCGCCGCCGGCTGGGCGGACGCCGCCAGCCGCCTATTTACCCCACCTCCCGCAACCAGGTGTTCACCCGATCGATGAGCCTGGAGCACACCGCCGCCCTGACCCGCGGCTGCCGCCGCCGCCGGCTGACCATCAACAGCGCCTTGACCGCCGCCATGCTGCTGACCCTGCGCCGGCACCTTTACCAGGATCAGCCGCTGCCCATGCGGGCGATCAATTTCGCCGACCTGCGCCCCTATCTGCGCCCGCCGCTGACCGCCGACATCTTGGGCTGCTACATCTCCATGCTCCGCTACACCGTGGATCTGGCCCCTACCACCGATCTGTGGGAGACCGCGGAGCTGGTGCAGGAGGCTGCCGGCGCCGCCATCAAGGACGGTGACAAATTCACCGCCGCCGAAATGAGCCAGAACCTGATGAAGCTGGTCACCCGCTACCAACCCTTCCGGCTGGGCGCCGTGGCCCTCAGCTTTCCCGGCCCCCTGGAGCTGCGCCCGTCCTACGGCCCCATCCAGCTGCGCGGCATCCACGCCTTCATTTCCAACAACCGGCTGGGCCCGGAATACGCCGCCTTCGCCAAAATCCTCTTCGGCCGGCTCTCCTGGGACTTCATTATTATGGACACCGACATGGATGCCCCCCTGGCGGAAATCGTCGCCGACGAAACCAACCAGATCCTGGAGCGCGCCGCCGCCCAATACGCATAATTTCCAGATGAGAGTTGTTGGCGGCTTGCCGCCCGTTGCTATACTGAAGTGATGTCAATAACGCTCGACGAAATATGCACCCTGATCGGGCTGCAGCTGGGTATCCAAGAGGTGGGGGCGAACCATCACATCCAGGCCAATCTCGGAGCCGATTCCGTCGACCTGGTCAATATCGCCGCCACCGCTGAAGAGAAGTATCAGATAGAAATCTCCGAGACCGATCTGGTCTCTATCAAGACGGCAGCCGATCTGCACCAACTGGTGCTCCGGCTTGCCGGCAGCTGAGGCAACCTTTTCCGCCATGCCCCAATTTGAAACCCTGCTGGAGATGCTGGCCCACCGCGCCGCCGCTTCAGCCGACACCATCGCCTATACCTACCTCAACCAGCCCCGCAGCTACAGCCAGCTGTGGGCCGGCATCAACCGCGTCGCCGCCCGGCTGCTGGCATCAGGATTGGCCCCTGGCGATCGGGTGGTGATCGCCCTGCCCAACAGCCACGAATTCTTCGACGCCTTCTACGGCGCCCAGCGTGCCGGCGGCATCGCCGTGCCCATCTTCCCCGGCTTCGCGCCCCAGCGAGCCCTGGCGATGGTCGATTTGTGCGCCGCCAACATCGTCTTCCTGCCCTCAACCTCCCCAGGAGCGAAGCTGGGACAGTTCCGCGAAACTGCCGCCAGCCGCGGGCTGACCATCCTGACGGTCGCGGAGTGCCAATCGGCGGCGGAAACCGCCAGCTTCCCTGACGTCCAGCCCGACGACATCGCCTTCATCCAATACACCTCCGGCAGCACCGGCGACCCCAAAGGGGTGCAGCTTTCCCACCGCAACCTGTTGGACAACGCCGCCCAGATGATCGCCGGCATGGAGATCACCCCGGACGAGATTTTCGTCAGCTGGCTGCCGGTCTACCATGATATGGGCTTGATATTGAAGACCATCGTCCCCTTCTACTTGGGGGCCCAAATCCACCTGCTGGCCACCAGCCTGCGCACCGTGGAGCCATGGCTGGAAGCGATCCAGGCCCACCGGGCCACCTTCACCGCCGCCCCCGATTTCGCCTACCGGCTGCTGCTCCGCCACATCGCCCACCCCGCCGACTACGACCTATCCAGCCTGCGGGTAGCCCTCAACGCCGCCGAGCCGGTGCGGGCCCAGACCATCGAAGAGTTCGAAGCCGCTTTCGGCCTGAAGAATGTGATGGTCGCCGGCTACGGCCTGGCCGAGGCCACCGTGGGCGTCTCCATGGGCAAGCCTGGCAGCCAGGTCCGCTTCGACAGCCGCGGGCTGGTCTCCGCCGGGCGCCCCTTCCCCGGCGTCGAACTAATGATTCAGGGGGGCGAAGAGGGCCAACTGGCGGCCCCCGGCGAGGTGGGCGAGATATTGGTCCGCAGTGTCGCCAACAGCCGCGGCTATTTCAACAATCCCGCCGGCACCGAAGCGCTCCACTGGGATGAGCACACCATCCGCAGCGGCGACCTGGGCTATCTCGACGAAGAAGGGTACCTGTTCATCGCCGGCAGGCTGAAGAACATCATCATCCACGCCGGACGTTCCGTCTACCCCCAGGAGATCGAAGAGCTGTACACCGACATCAAGCTGGTCCGATTCGCCGCCGCCGTAGGCATCGACCGCGGCGACGTCGCCGGCGAGCAGGTCTACATCTTCGCCGAAGTCCGCGGCGACGCCCAGACCCCCGAGCTGGTCTGGCAGCAGACGGTGATCAAGATGGTCAGCCGCTTCTTCCACCGGTTCGGCTTCCGACCCGCCCGGGTGCTGCTGCTCACCCCCGGCAGCATCCCCACCACCCACAACAGCAAGCTGCAGCACAGCCGGCTGCGCCAGCTTTACCTGGACCGGCAGCTCCACGACCAGGGCCGCATATTGTATTCGTAATGACAAACCAGCCGGCGGCGCCCTGCCGCCGGCAGAACCATCCAGCCGACAGCGCGAGTGACCCTATATGTTTAAGCGACGCCTCTCTTCCAAGCAGCCGCCCGTCCCGCCGTCACCGGCCGCCGCCCACCTCATCGACATCCGCCGCGCCGTCAAGGCGTACCAGACCCCTGCCGGCCCATTTCTGGCCCTGAAGGGGGTCGATCTCATCGTCGATCGCGGCGAGTTCGTGGCGGTCATCGGCAAATCAGGCAGCGGTAAATCCACCCTGATCAATATGATCACCGGCATCGACCGTCCCACCGACGGCGAGGTGATCATCGGCGGCGCCCCCATCCACAAGCTCAACGAAGACGGCGTCGCCGCCTGGCGGGGACAGAACCTGGGGGTCATCTTCCAATTCTTCCAGCTGCTGCCCACCCTCACCCTGCTGGAGAACATCATGCTGCCCATGGAGTTCGCCCGCCTCTACACCCCTGCCGAGCGGCGGGAGCGGGGGCTGGACCTGTTGGAAATGGTGGAAATGGCCGACCACGCCCACAAGCTCCCCTCAGCCGTCTCAGGCGGGCAGCAGCAGCGGGTGGCTATCGCCCGCTCCCTGGCTAACGATCCCGCCATTCTGGTGGCCGACGAACCCACCGGCAGCCTGGACTCCAAGACCGCCGACACCATCTTCCAACTGTTCGAAGACCTGGTCTCCCGGGGCAAGACCATCCTGATGGTCACCCACGACCGCGATTTAGCCAGCCGGGTCTCCCGGGTGGTGCTGATCAGCGACGGCGAGGTGGTCGACCAATACGTCTCCCGGGCTATGCAGACCCTCAACAGCAAACAGCTGGCTGAGATCACCGCCAAGCTGGAGCCGGCTACCTACCCCGCCGGCACGGTCATCTTCCAGCAGGGGGACCCC
>JAHEEY010000162.1 GCA_024640485.1 Chloroflexota bacterium
TCGGCGCCCACGACGGCGCCACCTACACCGGCTGGCAGCGCGATGTTGGACCAGACGGCCTGATCGCCACCTACATGCAGCTGTTCGGCAGCCCCTTTGCCTATACCTTCGACCCGCTGATACCGGCGGATCTGCAGCAGCCGCCGCTGCAGCTGCCCTGGCCCAGCGGCGAAAGCTGGTACTTCACCGGCGGTCCCCACGGCGGCTGGGCTGCCGGCGCGGCTTGGGCCGCGTTGGACTTCGCCCCGCCCGAGGAAGATCTGGGCTATTGTGACTCAGATTATTGGGTGACCGCGATGTCAGACGGCTTGGTGACCCGCGGTGAATTCGGCGCGGTAGTGGTTGATTTGGATGGCGACGGCTATGAGGGCACCGGTTGGGCCATAACCTATATGCACCTGGACAATCGCGATCGCGTGGCTGCCGGCACCTTGGTACAGCTAGGTGACAGGCTGGGACATCCTTCGTGTGAAGGGGGGTACTCCAATGCCAAACATGTCCATGTCAGCCGGCTCTACAACGGCAGATGGATTGCCGCTGACGGGGCAATTCCTTTCGAAATGGGCGGCTGGGTTTCCCAAGGGCTGGGAAGAGAGTACGATGGGCAGCTGGTTAGGGGAGATGTGGTTAAAGAAGCTTGTGACGGCTGCAAGGACAGCGACATCAGCCAGATCTTGGCAGAGTAATCAGAAGCTTTGACACCCAAGGGCGCTATTGCCCGCCGGCTGAAAGCCGATCAGCCGACCAATGATGAACCCCAAAGCATCGGACCCAGGGGACGCCCGCCGATGAGATGCATGTGCATGTGGAACACTTCCTGCCCGCCGTGCCCATTGCAGTTGATGATCAACCGGTAGCCGCTCTCAGCAATTCCCTCCTGCGCAGCCAATTTCTTGGCAACCATCATCATCCGGGCGGTGATCTGCTCATCATCCGAGGTCAACTCATTTACGGTCGGGATCACTTTGTTGGGCACGATCAAGATATGGGTCGGCGCCTGGGGATTAATATCCCGAAACGCGGTGACCAAGTCATCTTGATAGAGCTGTTTTGAGGGGATCTCTCCACGAATGATCTTGGCAAAAAGGGTCGGCATTGTCTGCTCCTATTGCGGTTATTGTTTGCGTTCCTACTATCTGGATCCTAAATAGATTGCAACGGCATTCATCCTGTCCTGAATGCTGCCGCGCCGCTGCGGCACTCCCGCATGTCTCCGGCAGCGGCAGCAGAAATCTGCTGGGTTGACATGTTTCCGAAGAAGATCAAGTCACGCCTCCCGGTGAGATTTGGACATCGGAACAGCAGGTGGTCTTGCTTTATGTCAAGTAACCCATTCTTTTGGGCCAGCTGGCGGTCCCGCCAAGAATTGGGCCAACAACTCCCGCTCGCCGACCTCATCGGCCACTTCACCATCCAGCCTGGCTGCCAGCAAGCGGTCCAGGATGACCGCGAATACCGGCCCCGGTTTCAAGCCCATGGCCCGCAGATCCTCTCCGGTCACCGCGGTCTTCACTAGACGCAACTCGCTGTAGTAGCGTCTTATACGACTGGCGGCGATGGAGTCACCCAGAGCGGCGAAAACCACCATCAGCACCCGCCCTCGAAACGGCTGTATCGCCTTGGCTATCTGGCTGGGATGCGCATCATCGGGCAGTTTTCCAAGCGCTTCGACCAGCCGGGAGATCGATTTGACGTCATCCAGCGTTATCTTGCGCACTCGCAGCCGGTCCATCGCCTCAAGCTGAACTTCCAGCGGCAGCGGGAACAACCACAAGGCGAAATATGGGAACACCATTGACTCCGCTTCCAGAAGTTGGCTCCAGACTGGATCATCGGCCAACGCCCGCAGCCGGACAAATGAATCAGCCATCTCCGGCTGCCAACTCAGATCCGGGTGTATATGCTGCAGCACGCCCAGTTCATCCAGCCGCTGCAACGTGCGCGCCGGGGCGGTATCTCGAAGGGCCAGCTCGATCTCATGACGGATACGGCTGCCGGTGACCCGATCCAACATCTCCAAACCGTCGATGATTAGCTCAGCGGTGCGCGTCTCTATGCGAAAGCCCAGCCGCTGTTCCAGCCGAACCGCCCGCAGCATTCGGGTGGGATCGTCAATGAAGCTTAAGCTGTGCAGCACCCGGATGATCCCCTGTTCCAAATCTCGGCGTCCGCCGTAGAAGTCCAACAGCTCGCCCATGTGGGAGCCATCCAGCCGAACAGCCAGGGTGTTAATGCTAAAATCGCGCCGGTGCAGATCCAGCTTTATCGATCCCCGCTCAATTTCCGGCAGAGCTGTCGGTTTTCGATAGAATTCTGTTCGGGCGGTCACAAAATCGATGCTCTCTGGCACCGCGATGGGCTCCATGTCCGGGGCCAGGCTGGCCCAAACATCTGAGGTAACCAACCATTTCCCGGTGCCAAAGCGGGAATGGGTGCGGGTCTCGCCACCGTGCATTTCCTGCAGCCGGCGAACCAGCTTGATGGCATCCCCTTCCACCACCATATCGAAATCTGTCGCCGGCTGATGGAGCAGCAGGTCACGTACCACGCCGCCAACGAAGTAGAGCGGCATGTTGAGCGCCGCGGCAGTTTCGCTGACAGTCAGCAGCATCTGCCACAAAATCGGGGAAAAGGAATCCACCAACAGCTGTCTCATATCGGGTTCCGCAGTGACCGGCGTGGACTTGAAAAGGACGTTCAAAACATCTGTACGGGTGACCACACCAATTAAGCTAACTCCCTCATCCTGGCCGTTTTCCTCAATCACCGGCACCTGCCCCCACCCTTCATCCAACATCAGCTGTTGAACACGCTCAATGGAGTCTGACGGGCGAACGGTCACCGAACCGGCCATCATAATCCGGCTGATGGGAGACTGTCCCAGTTCGTGGCTCATCGCCCGGTCGACTGCCCGGCGGGTCAGCAGACCAACCAGCCGCTTTTGATCATCATCCACCACCGGATATCCCTCATATCCAAATCGCTGCATCAGCCGCGAGGCATCCGCGATCAAAGCGTCAGGCGGCAGCGTTTGAACGCCGTGGGACATGATTTGGGAAACCTTGGCCATCGGCACAACTGCTTGGGGCAGCAGTGCCAGAACTTTTCGTTTGACCAACGCCAACGACTGGCCAACAGCCATCGCCGCTGCGGCCCGGCTGTGCCCGCCCCCCCCGATAGCCCGGGCGATGATGGAGACATCCACATAGCCGCTGCTGCTGCGAGCCACCAGCTGCACGTCATTGTGCAGGGCTACCAGGACAACCAGCGCCCCCGGCGACAACGCGTCCCGCAAGCGATGGGTAATAGATGAAATCTCGTCGTCAAATCCCTCAGGGGCAACCGCGTCAGCCACCACCACGCTGTGCCCCGCCACATCTACCCAGGTGGCAGAGGCGCTGAGCATGTCGGAAAGCTGCCGCTGTTCCGCTGTCAGGGCCACGTTCAGGAAACGGCGTACTACTGACAACTGGGCCCCATTTTCCAGCAAAAATGCGGCGGCGCGCACATCACGAGGCGTCGTGGTAGCATAGGTCATGGAACCGGTGTCCTCATATATACCCAGCAGCAGTAGCGTCGACTCCTCTGCCGACATACCCGATCCCGCTGCCCTAAGCATTTCCACCAACATGGTAGTGGTCGCCCCTAGAGGCTCGACATGATAGGTCCACTTCTCCTGCTGCCGGTGCGTGGCATGGTGATCAAATACTTGCACGCGCGGCGCTCTAACCATGCCTCTGACACTGTTGACGCTCTGTGTATCGACAATGATCACCTGCTCGACTCGCCGGCGCTGCCAATCCTCCGGGCGGACAAAGGGCAATACGTCCCAGTATAGATTCAGGAACTGGTTTACGTTGCGATTGATACGCCTCGGCAGCAGAGGCACCGCGTCAGGATACAGCTTGCTCGCTGCCAGCAGCGAGGCAACCGCGTCGAAATCTGCGTTTTCGTGAGTGAGAATTAACTGCATGCCCTCATTATACCCTCTACCATCCTGCCGGTGTAGACAGCTTGTACACCGCCGACTCGAGAGAATTAGCGCGGTTCAACGCCGTGAAACTACAGCCAGCTATTGATTCTTGACATTTTAGAACATCCGTGCTAATCTTTTTCGAAACAAATGTTCTAACAGTTCTAGGTAACTGGAGCACATTGAATCGGCATTCACCCGCTCAAACAAGAACATGGCAATACGATCAAACATTTAGAACTGGTCACATTGGAGGAATGAAATGAGGAATCAACTAGCATTGGAGAGTTATCAAAACAGCATCAGCATGCGCTTGGCTAATTTCCGGCCCAGCCTGCCCCGCCGGGCCATCGTTGGGGTTATCTTGATGGTGGCGCTGTTCGCCTTTGAGATATTCAACTTCGACACCACACGGTACGCGCTGAGCAACCTGATGGGTGACGTCCAGTTTCTGGGGTTCAAGTGGGCCGCAATTCTGGGTATCGCTTTCTGCTCCATCGACTTTGCCGGGCTGGTCCGGCTATTCACCCCGGAAAAAGGGCGTGATGAGCCCAAGGAAGTGTGGTATTTGACCGGCGCCTGGCTGCTAGGCGCCACCATGAACGCCCTGATGACCTGGTGGGCAGTATCGCTGACCCTGCTGGACCATGAGTTCGGCAACGAAGTACTCAGCCGGGAACAGCTGTTGAATATTGTGCCTTTCTTTGTGGCAGTGCTGGTATGGCTGACCCGCATCCTCTTTATAGGCGCTTTCAGCGTCGCCGGCGAACACATTTTTGACTTCAAAGGCAAAGCCAAAGAGTCACCCGCCAAAACGGCCCAGCCCCAGAAAAGCCAGCACAGCCAAAAGCCAGCGTCTGCGGCAGCACCAGTGATGGCGGCACGGCCTGTCCGGGCGGCCCGGCAAGAGATGCCTCGCACTTCCAGCGCGGTGCCCCAATTCCTCGACAAGTCAGCGCCAGCCCGCGAACCAGCCAGCCAGCCGGTGTTGAACCTGCCGCAGGAGAGGACCGCCCCAGCGCGCTCACAGCAGCAGGGAAACTCCCGAGTTCAGAGACGCCCCCCTATGCCCGGCGCAGCCCGACGTGTCCCTTACGGCGGCGTCCAGGCCAGATCACGCACCCGCAACTAGGGCATCTCTTCACCCTCATACTCCTATGTAAGTTGATGTCCCCGGGCATAGAGATCGGGCTTCCGTAGTCTGATCTCTATGCCCCTCCATCCCACAAACGTTCGGTTAAGTCAACATACTCTCCAGCGATTCACAAGGTGCCCTATGTCCCTATTCGTCTCCTATCAAGTTATCGACACACCATTAACCCCGCGCGCAGCGCTGAAGCGTTGGCAATCATGGAAGCTAATGCCGATTGAAGATGAGGCCCGGCGAATGATGATGATCTTGGCGTTGGTCGCCATTGTGGTGGTCGGGTTGAAAGCGGCGGTCGCGCCCCAGGCGGTCGCGGATGAGCCCCTGCCAGAAATCGTCCAAATCGAACAGGAATCGATGGCGGCATCGGTACCTCTCACCTCCTCTGCCGGTCCAGAACTGTCCCCGGTGTTTTCCCAAGAGGTGCGGCAGTGGCAGCCGCAGATCCTGGCATGGGCCGGTCAGCATCAGTTGGATCCGGACATTGTGGCGACCATCATGCAGATCGAGTCATGCGGCGATCCTGAGGCGGTCTCCTCCGCGGGAGCACAGGGGTTGTTTCAGGTGATGCCATTCCATTTTGAAGCGGGCGACCAGATGCGCGATCCCGACACCAATGCCGGCAAAGGGTTGGCCTACTACGCCTGGCAGCTGCAGCAGACTGAAGGTGACATTTTTCTCGCTTTTGCCGGCTACAACGGCGGCACTGCCGCGGTATTGTCCGGCTGGGATGGATGGGCTCATGAGACCCAACGGTACTATACCTGGAGCAAGGGGATATATGAAGACGCTAAGGCGGGCCTTCAGACCAGCCCCACACTGCAGCGTTGGATGTCTGCCGGAGGGGCCAGTCTGTGCCAGCAGGCGGCTGAACAGCTAGGTATGTAGGCTGTCCGCCCGCAGATTCCGTCTCGCTGAGAGTGCGAGGAGTGCTACATGCGACAATTCACAAGGGTGACCAGAGGTCACCCTTTTTGCTTTGGTTGACGCCCCATTTCCTGTTGCTTATACTTGATTTTATCTCAGGCAGGTTGAGTCGCTGGCGGCATGGAGCCGAGCCCGGTATTCGCTCCGGGTTCTCGCCGCGAGACGGCAGCTTCTCGATATCATTTTCCGTTACCCCTGAAGGAGGTCGCTGTGTCTATCACGATTACTTGGCATGGTCATGCCACATTCACGCTTGATTTTGATGGTACTCGGGTCGTTGTTGACCCGTTTTTCGCTGGAAACAATCCTGCCGCTAAGCTCGCAGTCAAAGATGCCGCTGCCGAGTTTATCCTGCAAACACATGGACACGGCGACCACATCGCGGACACGGTCGCTTTGGCCAGCCGCACCGGGGCGCAGGTAATCGCCAACTTCGAGATATGCAATTGGATCACCGCGCAAGGGCATGAGAATTGCTGGGCGATGAACACCGGAGGCGGCTATGGATTCCCCTTCGGTCGGGTCAAAATGACCCCGGCGCTGCACAGCTCCGGGCTGCCTGACGGCAGCTACGGCGGCGACCCCGGCGGCTTTCTGATCAGCACCAACGGCACGAATATTTACGTTGCCGGCGATACCGCCCTTTTCTCAGATATGGCCCTGATCGGACAGGCGGGATTGGATCTGGCTATCCTGCCGGTTGGTGACAACTTCACCATGGGCCCGGACGATGCGCTGGCGGCGTTGGCATTGCTTAAGCCAGAGGTGGTCATCCCCTGTCACTACAACACCTGGCCCCCAATCGCGATTGACGTCCAGGCGTGGGCGGATCGCGTCCGCCAACACAGCTCGGCGAGGCCGGTCGTTTTGGATATTGACGCAAGCTACACCATGTAGGTGTATATTATCGATGCCGGCATGTTCCGCCGGTATGGGACTGCCGCGGCATGACCGCATTGGGAACCCTTCACCCTATCAGCCGCGTATCGTTGACGGCGGGTCAACCCTGCCAGATGATGTCCTGAAAATTATCGCAAATGAGACACCTCGTCTCCTAAGGAGAACAGATGAAGCGCCATGGTATTCGCTGGGTAATCGTATTTTTATTGATCCTGTCATTGAGCTCGATGGCATGCCAGCTGTTTGGGGGCGATGAAGACCCGACTCCCGATTCTGCTGGAGCATCAGAGACGGCGGCGGAACCAGAGGCCGTTGAACCAATTGAATCGGAAAACAGCGCCGCCGCTGGCAGCGCCGACTCATCTAGTGAAAGCCAGCCGTCCGATGACAGCAGCCAACAGTCTGATGGCGCAGCGCCAGCTGATTTCGAACTGTCTGCACTCTCAAGAGAGCTTGACTTTGACAGCTACCGCTTCGCGCTGGAAATGCAGTTCAGCGGCACCGATGCCAGTGGCAATGAGTTTGTCCAGGACATCAGTGCGGACATCGCCTTCGTTGCCCAGCCGCTGGCGATGGCGATCTCCATGAGCATGGAAGGAGTGCCCGGCACCAACGAATTCGATCAAATCGCGATGGCTCAAATTGGCGAGACTACCTACATGGTCATGCCTGGTGTGGGCTGTATCACCAGCGCCGCGGTCGAAGGCGGGCTGATTGAAGACAATCCGTTTGCCGACTTTCTAGACCCCAGCCAACTGATAGACGATCTTCAGGGGGCCAAATATGCTGGCAGAGAGGAAGTAAACGGCATTCAGACCTTGGTTTACGAGTTCGATGAGTCGTTCCTGAAAAATGAAGATGAGATGGAATGGGCGGACGGCAAGATCTACGTTGCCGCTGACGGCAACTACCTGGTGCGGATGATCATGGATGGCGAAGGCGCCATGGATGTATTCAACGCGGGCAGCACTCAGACCGGACTGGTTCACATGGCGTTCAACTTGACCGATGTTAACCAGCCGGTGGAGATCGGCATTCCAGAAGAGTGCGACAACGCCGCCGGCAGCGGGGATCTACCCATGCTGGAAGACGCCTTTGAGATCTCAACCTTTGCTGGATTTCTGAACTACAAATCGAACGCCACCATTGAAGATGGCGTGGCGTTCTATGAAGATGTTCTGGGGGAAGACGGTTGGCTGAAGAATGAAGATGAATCTTTCATGATGGAAGGAACGGCGATGCTTTCATACAACCGCGAAGGTGAATCATTGACCCTCACGCTAGGGGACGATAACGAGAGCGGCGGCATTTTCATCATGCTAATGACCGAAGACGCTCAGTAGCTCAAACCAAGACCCGGTGACCTGCCGTAGGTCACTGGGATCACTTTGAGAGATTGGCTGGAATTTCCCGACCGGCCAATCTCTTTTTTTGCCTAATTAGACCAGTTAACCGGGATTTCCGGGGAAAACAGACTGACCCTGCCGTTTTCATCCAGGGAAGCCAGGCTCATCTGGTAGGTGACGCCTGGATCATAGCCGGTCAGCACCACATTGCCCGCCTGTCCACTGCTAACAAACCGGAACGGGGCATAATCGCCGGCGCTCTCTGGGCGCAGAGAAATGATGTAGCCGCTTGCCGCCGGATCGACGGCCCAGGAAAGAATGAAGCTGCCGGGGTCCGCCATTGGCGCCACCACTGGAATTGGCGGGATCGCCGGAGCGCCAGCCGCGTTGGCGACTACCGCCACATTCAGACGGGTGACTTTCTGCAGGTAGCCGTAGTCAATAAGATCCCACACATCGGTGACTGAATTCAGCAGGTCGGGATCCTCAACCGATTCGGTGATACGCAGTGCCGGCAGACCTGCCTGAACAAACTCCCGCTGATCACCCCAGCGGCCTTCTCGATCTGTCGCATCGATGATGTTGACGGGAAAGGTGGGCAGGTAGAATTCGCCCATGAAGTCGTAGTAGCGTCCGATTGCCCCATGAGGCGAGCGGTTTAGCTCCGGCGCGAACATCCTCACTGATTGAGGAATACCGAGGCGGCCGCCAACGGTGTCGTAGTTCACTGTAAGCAGGACGTTGGCCCCGGTGAGAACCAACTGCTTGACAAAATTCCTCGCCCCAAATGTCCCCTGCTCTTCTGAAGCCATCGCCACAAAAACGACGGTTTGATGCCATTGTTGGGAGCTGAGCAGTCGTGCGGATTCCAGCAGCAGAGCTACGCCGGAGCCGTTATCGTCGGCTCCCGGGGAGCGGCTGGTGCCGTCGGTAACATCATCGCGGCGGGTATCATAATGAGCCATCACCACAATGAGATCGTTGGTAGCTGCCACTCCCGGCAGCGTGGCAACCACGTTCTGCTGCACCGTGTCGATGCCGCCGTAGCTCATGTTGAAGCTGTCCAGCTCC
>JAHEEY010000609.1 GCA_024640485.1 Chloroflexota bacterium
CGCTCATACCAATGAGCCGGAACACGATCACCAGACTGGCGGCAACCCCTCTTTGTGTCGCCGGCGCCGCGTTGACCACCGCCGTACCCACCGGGGCAATGACCAATCCAAAGCCTGCTCCTAGCAGCGCCAGATGCCATGCCATGCTCGAGTAAGGAGTGGCCACCTCCCAAAGAGTCCCCATTAGCCCAAACCCTGCTGCGCAGAACAACAGGCCGGAGGCGATGACCGGTCGATAGCGAAACCGTTCAGTCAACCGGCCGCCAATGTAAGCCATGATCGCCATCGAAATGGTCATGCCGCTGAGCAGATAGCCGCTGGAAAGGGCAGCGGTCTCTATGTCCAATTCCAACACATTGACTAGGAGCGGTACGTTGACCATCGCGATGATAATCACCCCGCCGACCAGGAAGTTGACCAGGATCGCCGGGGTGAAGTTGCTTCTGCGAAACAGGCCCAGGTCGATGAGCGGCTCAATGCCTTGAAATGAACCCGCTGCTGACTCCCCGCTTCCCGGCGCCAACTCTTCACCCTGCCTGTGGGCGCCTAGATACCGCTGGAATAGAACGAATAGGGCAAGGCTGACGGCCGAGGTGATGTAGTATGGCAAAGTGTTGATGCCGCTGCCATTATCAAGGGCGGCGAAGTTGCCGGCGCTTTGGATATCGCCGCTGCCCAGGAGAGCCACATTTAGCGTTATCAGACAGGTTGTCAGCAAGGCTGCACCCAGCCAATCGACCTGGCTCCGAGTCTTGGGCCGAGGGAGATCGGCTAAGGCCCACCAGGCGGCAGCCATGCCCATCAGCCCCAACGGGACGTTGAGGTAGAACTGCCAGCGCCAATTGAGGAAATTGATCAAGAGCGCCCCGTAAAATGGGCCCCAGACCCAGCCCGCCGTATCGATAGCCCCCAGGATGCCCATGGCTGATGCCCTTTTGTCGGACCGGTAGATGTCACCGATGACCGCCATCGCCACCGGCACCATTGCGCCGCCGCCGACTGCGGTCAGCACCCGGCCGAAGAGAAAGCTGTCGAACGATGTGGCAAACGGAACCCAGATTGATCCGGCAATAAACAGGCCCAACGCGCTGAGATAAATGGCCCGGCGTCCGATGATGTCGCTGAGGCGTCCGATGAAGGGCATGACCGCGACGTAGGCGATTAGATACGCGTTGACGATCCAGGCCGCCTGGTCCAAGCCTGCTGGCAGGGGGATTTCCAGATCGAATATGATCTGGCGGAGCATGGTCGCTACCACCGTCAGATCATCAGCCGCCACAAAGACGCCAAAAGACATCACGGCCAGAATCGCAGCGGGGGAGGGCGTTTTTCTTGCCATAGCTAGAGAAAGAAATCCTTCAATGCGTTGGATACATCGGCGACAATGGCGTGGTAGGGGACTTGAAGATCTCGGACGATCACCATCTCTTTGCCGTCAATTTGCAGCTGGATGATGCCGTCGATCTCGGACAACGCCTGCGCCACAGCCGAGCCTTCTTCCATCGCCTCGACCGAGTCATAAGATTCGCTGTTCTCTTCACCCAACTTCAAATTAGTGTAGAAGACAATGCTTTTCCCATCGTCGCTTAATTCGGTTTCGATTTCAATATACTCTGACATACGCTTCTTACTTCTGGGACCTGAGATGATCGACCCAAAACTCGTGTTAACTCTGTGATTCTCTGGTTCAATTGATTAGCAAAGCGCTTCAAATCGGTCAAGCGCATGCCTGTCTACCGGCGAGCGTGCTTCGATTATAGCAGTTCACGAATAGTTGGACAGATACGACCTGCCATGGGAAAGCTGAATAGGGAAAAATGGAAGCATTGAGTATAATCGGTCCCTATAATATGTGTGACGATCGCTGGAGGCGACGGATTATGAATAAGCTATTTAGTTTCCTAGCAGGTGCCCTGAGTGGGGCGCTGGTAGGCGCGGTGACGGCCTCATTGATGGCTCCGACTTCGGGTGAGGCATTTAGAGAACAAGCGTTGAGCCGGTGGGAAAATGCCAAACGGGAAGCGCAGCAGGCGATGGAGCAGAAGCGGATGGAGCTTGAAGCTCAGTTTGAACAGATGAAGGCGTAGAGATCGTCAGGATATGCCGGTGTTACCGGCACTTGTGACCGGTCGATTGATCGTCTGTTCAATCGTCAATGTGGAGCCAATAGGAGGCCGGCGCGTCGACGAAGGGTGTCATCGGGGTGATGGCGAGAACGCCTCCCCCTTTGCCAATCTCAATCTGCCATTGGCCGCGATTCAGTTGATCGAGGGCAAACTTCGTTACCTGTGGGTTTGGGCCCCCTTCGATTAGCTGCACCGACCACTGCTGGGGGAGCTCCCAGCCAATTTGGACAAATCCGGCAGCGCGCCAGGGTGCGGATCCTGCGGTTGATTCCAGATCCGTGAAGTAGTTGATTTCAGGAATGGCGATGTCATCAATGGCGAACCCCTGACCGCTGCCCTGGTCATCTGTTTCGAAATCGGTCAGCACCTCAAACTGAATCAGTACCGATTGCCCTGTGTAGCTGTCCAAAGAAATTGATTCTTTGATCCAGCCATCTGCCGCGTCTGGTTCAGCAGCGCTGCGGCCGTTGAAGGCGGGCCCGAATTCGCCGGCTGATAGATGGTCCGGGACCAGTAGTTCCCAGGAAACACCGTTGTCGGCGGAGATCGATACATAGGCGAAATCGTAGTCTTCTT
>JAHEEY010000163.1 GCA_024640485.1 Chloroflexota bacterium
CCGCGGCCTTGCTCCAGGTCTAGTCCAACTGGTTTCCCCATCGTTTCAGGATCGCCAATGATGTCTAGTATGTCATCTACAATTTGAAACGCCAGCCCAAGCTCGTATGCATACCGGCTTAGGGACTCAACCACTTCCTCATCAGCGCCGGCATAAATCGCTCCCATGCGGGCGCCGGCTTCAAAGAGGCTGGCGGTCTTGCGGGAGATGATCATCTTGTAGGTTTCTCTGTCCATCGAGCCGGATTTGGCTGCTGCTGCCTGCAGCGTTTCACCTTCGACCAGCTTGATGCAGGCATCCGCCATGATCTCGTTGTGTACCTTGCCAAACGGAGCCATCAGCTCGTAAACCTTGGTGAAAAGGTAATCACCGGTGAGCAGAGCGAATGTCCGTCCCCAACGGGCATGTACGGTGATCTTTCCCCGGCGGACAACACTGTGATCATTGATGTCGTCATGAACAAGTGTGGCCGTATGGACCATCTCAATGGCCGCTGCAAGGGGGATCACTTTATTCAAATCAGTGCCGCCGGCAGCCAAATAAGACAACAGGACCAGCCTTGGACGCATGCGCTTGCCGCCGGACGATATAATGTGCTGGCTGGCATCGCGCAGCACTTCTACATCGCTCTCAACGACCGAGTGTAGCAGCTTCTCAACTAAGACCATTCCCTGGTCGCTTAAATCAGTTAACATAATCAACCTTGTTCACAACTTTCAATTTTCTTTGAATGCTAAACCGGCTAATTATAAAGTACCGCCCTAAAGGCGTCAAGAGATTGTGACTGAAAGCTCAATCAAATTCTGTTGTCAAATCTTCCCATTATGAAGGATAATTCCTCCATGGAAGCACTAAAACAGCGGATATTAAGTGAAGGGCAGAATTTGGGTCGAGGAATTCTAAAGATCGATAGTTTCTTGAATCATCAACTGGATGCCCTGTTGATGGAAGCTATAGGGTTAGAAATCGCAGCCCGTTTTAGAAGCACAAGGCCTAGCCGGATATTGACGGCAGAGGTCAGCGGGATTGTTCCCGCGTTGATGGCGGCAAAGGCGTTGGACAACATCCCTGTTGTCTATGCCCGCAAGCATCGCCCCATCACCATGAAGGAGCCCGTCTATGTGGACGCCGCCCCAAGCCACACCAAAGGCGGGGAGGTCATGTTGATGGTATCCCCCGAGTTTCTCTTCCCGGACGATCGGATCTTGATTGTGGATGACTTTTTAGCTTCGGGACAGACCATTGACGCTTTGGGCCGAATCGTGCAGAGCAGCGGCGCCACCCTGGTCGGGATTTCGGCGGTGGTGGAGAAGATTTTTGAAGGTGGTAGAGAGCTCCTGCAACCTTGGAATGTTCCCATTGAGTCGATGGCGATCATCACCGATATGAGTGACGGCAAGATCGTCCTGGCTTGAGGGCGTGAGTCAAAGGTAGCCAGGCAGTATTCCTCTTCAGTTGAAGATCCGCGTTGTATGACGCCGGTCTGTCCTGCTCTGAATTCTGGACGTGATTATGGTCTACGATGCGGTTGTAATTCTTGACTACGGCTCCCAATATACCCAGCTGATCGCCAGGCGTATCCGGGAAGCCAATGTATACTGCCAGCTTTTCCCCTGGCACACATCCCCAGAACAGGTTTTGGCCTCGAACCCAAAAGGAATCATCCTCAGCGGCGGTCCCAACAGCGTCTATGCGGAAAATGCCCCGACGCTGCCTGACTATGTGTTGAACAGCGGCCTTCCGGTGTTGGGCATCTGCTATGGGATGCAGCTGTTGGCCGCCCGATTGGGCGGCTCAGTTGCCCGCAGTCAATGGAAAGAGTACGGACCGGCAACCTTGCAGGTGGACCAAAATGAAAATCCCTTGTTTCGCGGCTGGCAGACCGACGATAGGTTCGTCGTTGGCGGCGGCATGCCGGATGCTTCTGCGGGCAGCCTTGATCAGGTTTGGATGAGCCATGGCGACAAGGTGGAGCGTCTGCCGGGTGGCTTTGTGCCGTTGGCCCATTCTGAAAATTCTCCTTTTGCCGCTGCCGCAGATGTCGATCGTGGATACTATGCGGTCCAATTTCACCCTGAGGTCGTTCATACGCACCAGGGAGACAGACTTCTAGCCAATTTCGTCACCCATGTTTGCGGCTGTCAGCCGTTGTGGACCCCGTCGAACTTCATCGAAGAGCAGGTTCAGGCGATTCGCGCCCAGGTCGGCAGTGGGAGAGTGGTATTGGGATTGAGCGGCGGCGTCGATTCATCTGTCGCCGGCGCTTTGATACATCGGGCCATAGGGGATCAGCTCACCTGTGTTTTTGTCGACCACGGCATGCTGCGTCAAGGGGAAGCGCTCCAGGTTATTGACACCTTCCAGCGACAGCAGAAGATGAATCTGGTCGCCGTCAACGCGGTTGAGTCGTACATGGACGCGCTGACTGGCGTCACTGATCCAGAGCAAAAGAGACGCATCATCGGCGAGAAGTTCGTTCGCATATTTGAGCGGGAAGCGCAGAAACTGGGCCGCATCGACTTTCTCGCTCAGGGCACCATTTACCCCGATGTCATCGAGAGCGCCGGCAAAGACAAGCAGGACGCCAAGGTGATCAAGACCCATCACAATGTCGGCGGGCTGCCCGAAGATATGCAGTTTGAGCTGATTGAGCCGCTTAGATTATTGTTTAAGGATGAAGTGCGGCGGCTGGGAACGGCCCTTGGCCTCTCTGATGAGCTGGTGTGGCGGCAGCCGTTCCCTGGGCCTGGGCTGGCAATTCGCTGCCTGGGAGAGGTGAAGTGGGAACGATTACAGCGATTGCGAACGGCGGATGCTATCTTTGTTGAAGAGCTCCAGGCGGCCGACATGCTGCGGCAAGGCACGCAGCAATCGTTCGCGGTGCTGCTGCCGGTGAAGAGCGTGGGGGTCATGGGGGATGGCCGGACCTACGAAGAAGTAGTGGCCCTTCGAGCAGTTACCACTGAGGATTTCATGACGGCTGACTGGGCCCGGCTGCCCTACGACCTGTTGGCCAAGGTCAGCCGCCGCATCGTCAATGAGGTTGACGGGGTCAATCGGGTTGTCTTTGATATTACTTCGAAACCGCCAGGAACCATTGAGTGGGAGTAGCCAGCCGAAGTTGGCCGTCGCAAAGGCCCGGCATTTTGAAACATTTCGATAGATCCGCTCGTAGAGGTTGACAGCGAATCCAAACTGGTTCCACGGCTGGCCCCGGCTGGAAAGCTCGGTTCGGAGTTGGGACCGACCGCCAATCAACCTTGGCAGCACAAAACAGATTGTTATCGGCGTCAATGTTGGTTCCGTGGTCCAATTGTCATTTGGAAACCAGTTGATGCTAATGGAGAAACAGATGGACTATTCCGATTTACTCACACGTTCATGGAAAATCGTCTGGAACAACAAGTTCTTGCTGCTGCTCGGGTTCCTTGCTGCCCTGGGCAGCGGCGGAGGTCGCAGTACCAGCAGTTGGCGTACCAGTGCGACCGAAATCAACTCGACCAACGGCTTCCCTGAAGCCATAGACCGATTCTTTACACAGTATGGCACCCTGCTGATCGCGCTTACCTGCGTCGGCCTGATCCTGGGCGCCCTGCTGTGGCTGCTTCGTTTGACGGCGCAGTCGGGATTAATCCATGCCGCGGCCAAGCTTGATGCCGGAGAATCGATGTCATTTAAGCAGGCGTTCTCATTTGGCCTGACTAAGCTAGGCCGAATGGTTGGTGTAAATGTGCTCATGTATGGGCCGTTCACACTGCTGGGCCTGACGCTGGTCGGCGGCTTCGTGGCAACAGTTGGGCTGGCTGCATGGGATGAAGCAACCCGGGGAGCTGCTGGCATGCCGGAGGCTCTTGCGGGCAGCCTGGCCCTCGTAATGGCATGCGTAGGATGCCTGTTCTGCATTGCCATGCCCTTGATCTTTTTCATCTCCTTGATATACCCGTTCGCTCAGCGGGGAATCGTCATTCAAGACATGGGGGTGATGGACAGCGTACGCCACGGCTGGCAGATTCTCAAGGGAAATGTCGGTGATATTCTGCTGCTCGTGGTGCTGTTCTTCGTCATCAGTATGGTCTTCGGCATCGTGTCGCTGATTGTGCTGCTCCCGCTTGGTTTTCTAGCCCTGGGGCCGTCGGTGATTGGGCTTATATCGGGTGGGACTTTGGGTGTGCCCGAAATCGCCATGCTCACTGGCGGCGGGATTTGTGTCGGGCTGGTGGGAACCGCGATCAATGCGATCATGGTTTCATTTCGTTCGACCGCAATGACCCTGGCCTATCAGGAATTTGTCCTTCGAAAAGCATAAAGAGGCACGGTGGCGGCCAAAAACGCGGTCCAGGTTATCTGGTTGGCCTAGGCGTGTCAGCAGCCCCAATTGGCCGCCGCCCCCAACAGGACATCATTGGATACCCTTTACCTCTTAAGACAAGCCGCGCTTACAGTCTGGCATGACAAGAGCCTCTGGTTGTTGGGCCTGCTGTCCAGCAGCGGAAAGCTCTTCGGGAATCTAGTCCGTATCGGCGTGGTATTCGGCCTACCTGTTTGGATGGGATCCACGGATCTGCCGGAGGCCGAGCTCAACAGGCTCCTTTCGCAGCCGGAAAGCTGGGTGACGATTCGCAGTTGGGTGATAGTCGGGCTGACTTTGACCGCAGCGGCTTTCTTGCTGCTATGGATCGTCAGTACCATTGCCGAAGGCGGCTTGATCGCCGCTATCGCTTCAAGAGACAATGGACGCCATCTGAATTTGCGGGGTGCGCTGGCCCAAGGATACCGGCATCTGGTTCAATTCATCGGTGTTGATACGATTCTTTATTTTCCTGCATTTGCAATCCTGCTGTTGTTTATGCTGACCGCCGCCGCGGTCATTGCCAGCATCTTGTTCACCGCACTCTCTGGAAGCTCGCTGATTTCAGCAGAAGGCACGCTATCTGCAGCCGCGGCATGCTTGACTCCTTTGCTTCTCATGCTGCTCCCCGTCTATCTGCTAACCCAGTTGTTTCGCCGGGTGGCCTTTAGGAAAGTGATGTTGGCTCAAACCGGGGTTAGAGGCAGCATAGCCGAAGCCTGGCAGTTGATCCGCCGCAAGCCGGGTTCGATCTTGGTCGCGGCTGCGCTGCTGTGGGGAATCACGTATCTGTTCAGCTGGACCCTGCGTTTGGTAGAACTGCCGTTGTTCGGCATAATATTCTTGCCTTTTGTCCGCAGTGAGAATGGAGCAGTCAACTTCCTGGCTGAGTCGAGCCTTTGGCTGCCGCTGCTTCATGCGGTCGTGCTGCTTGTTTCAGCTGGCGTGACTGCGCTGCTTCACGCGTTTATCTCGACCGCGTGGACGATGGTCATTCTTGCACACGAACAGCAGGAACAGCAGTAGTAGTCGAAAGTCTAGGTAATTCGGATAGCAAAGGACGGCAGCGTGCGATTAGGTGTAGATACTGGCGGGACCTTTACCGATTTGGTCTGGCTGAATGATCAGGGCCATATTCAAATCAACAAAGTGCTCAGCACCCCATTCGATCCATCGGTGGCGATTTTGGCCGGGTTGGAACTGCTGCAAGTTCCTGAGCAGGCCAGCGTGGTGCATGGGAGTACCGTGGCCACCAATGCCCTGCTGGAACGGCGCGGAGCCAAAACAGCGTTGATTACCACTGCTGGCTTTGCCGATGTCCTGGCAATCGGCCGGCAGAATCGGCCAGATCTTTATGCGCTGGTCCCCCAAAAGCCAGATCCGCTGGTCCCTCGCCGCTGGCGGTTTGGGGTCAAAGAAAGGGTCACTGCGCAGGGGGAAATCTTGATGCCAATCGCCCTGGAAACATTGGCCCTTATTGTCGATCAACTACTGGCGGATGGTATCGAGTCGGTGGCAGTTTCCCTGTTGTTCTCTTTTCTGGCGCCATCGCATGAACAGATGATCGGGAGAATCCTGCGGGAATCAGCCGCGGCTGAGGGGATTGACCTTCACGTCTCGCTTTCTTCAGATATCCTGCCGGAATATCGTGAATATGAGAGAACCTCTACCACAGTAATCAACGCCTACGTGGCGCCGTTGATGAGCCGCTATCTCACAAGGTTGGCCCGAGGGCTGCATCCTCGCCGGCTGACGGTCATGCAAAGCAACGGCGGCGTCATCAGCGCTGCTGCGGCTGGCAACCAGGCGGCCCGGACCGTGCTGTCGGGGCCGGCAGGCGGCGTGGTGGGGGCCAGATTTGTGGCCAGCCAGGCAGGTTTCGAAGATATCATCACGTTTGACATGGGCGGGACCAGTACCGACGTATCCCTCTGTCCCGGACGGCTGCCGACCACCTCAGAAGGGGAGATCGCTGGGCTGCCCCTGCGGCTGCCGATTATCGACATTCACACCGTTGGCGCCGGGGGCGGCAGCCTGGCCTATCTAGATGTGGGCGGCGCCCTTCATGTAGGCCCCCAGAGTGCCGGTGCGGATCCTGGCCCCGCCTGCTATGGGCGGGACATAGGCGACTGGAAGCTGGAGGCCGCCGGTCAAATCAGCCGGCAGCCGGTGACGACCACTGACGCCAACCTGATCCTTGGCCGTCTAGACTCCGCGCATTTCCTTGGGGGCAGCATGCGGCTGGACCTGCAGCGGTCCCACGCTGCCCTGGAGGAGCTGGTCGGCAGGATGGGCGCCGGAGCGTCCCACGAGAGTACCGCCTGGGGTATTATCCAACTGGCGAATGCCAACATGGAGCGGGCCATCAGGCGTATTTCAGTGGAGCGAGGCTTTGATCCCCGCCGGTTCACATTGGTGGCTTTTGGTGGTGCCGGCCCTCTTCATGCTTGTGAGCTGGCCCAATCAATGCAGATTCCCAGAGTCATGATTCCGTCGATTCCGGGAGTACTTTCCGCCCTGGGCATGCTGGCAGCTGCGCCGACTAAAGATTACTCCAAGACCGTGATGAAAGCGCTGCTGCCTGCTGATGGTAGCAGCCCGTTGAACGCTGAATCCTGGTGGTCTGAACAGTTTTTCCCCATGGAGGCCGCAGCGTTGGCTGATATGCGCGATGAGGGGCACAAAGGGGACGACTTGCGGCTGGTACGCAGTCTGGATATGCGCTATCTGGGACAGTCTCACGAACTGACCATCCCCTGCAGTGCGTCTGTGGATGAACCGCAGCTTGTTGAGGCGTTTCACCAGGCACACTTTCGCAGGTACGGCTATCAGCAGCCTGACGCAGTGGTGGAACTGGTGAATTTGCGTATAGCGGTTGTGGCCCCGGTGATACTGCCAGTTCTGGCCAGCCGGCAGGCGGCTGAAACTGACATCAGTCAGGCAGTGGTTGGCAGAAAGCCTGTCTGGTTTGGGGGGGATTGGGTTCAGACAACGCTGTATGATCGCCAACTGCTCTTTGCTGGTCACCACCTGAGCGGCCCTGCCATCATCATTCAATATGATACCACTTCGGTCGTATCGCCTGGTTGGAGTGCCGTCGTGGACCATCAATCTAACCTGCTGCTGACGCACGCATGAACGCAAAGCCCGTTAGAACCTCTGAACCGCTAGATACCTCGAGATCGGGAAAGCTGGTTGCTCCTGCCATCATGAGAAGATGGGAAGGCAGGCTGAGCTGGGCCAAACGTATCGACCTAGCACGGTACCCGGTGGCGATCATGGTAGCAGCAACTATCCTGCTGATTGGGTTTGCCCTGCGGATTTACCGCGTCGGTGCCGCAAATGTCTGGTGGGATGAGGCGTATTCGGTCTGGCTGGCCCGGATGCCTATCCTGGAAGGCATTCGGGTTACATCCAGAGATGTGCATCCGCCACTTTTTTACGTCCTGCTGCACGGCTGGATGGGAGTTGTCGGCGATTCCGAGTTTTCCGCCAGATACCTCTCGGTTCTGGCAGGTACGGCAACCCTTGCGATAATCTATTTGCCGGCAGCCCGTCTGTTGGGCCGCCGCTGCGCGTTTTTGGCCATGCTGCTGTTGGCCTTATCTCGTTTCCACATTTGGTGGTCCCAGGAAATTCGCATGTACGCCTGGGCCGCTCTTTTGATTGCCGCGGCCCTCTACTTCTTGATCAGCGCTTCGGATTTTCGCCGAGGCTGGGCAGCCTGGCTGCTCTATGCTGTCACCCTGACAGCCTCTTTTTATACGTTGTACCTGTCGGCAATGGTGCTGCCGGCAATAGCTTTGACGGTTCTCATCTTGTGGGGCAGCGGGCGGATATCTCAGCGGAAGCTGACTATCTGGCTGTTGGCGACCGCGTTCTCGGCGGCTCTGATGCTCCCTTGGATTCTGTACATTGAGCCGAGCCGGCCTGGGCAGGCTGCCGGCGAAACCAGTGCCGGCATGATAATCACGCTTTTCTTGACCCTCATATCTACCGGGAACTCGACAGATTTGGGCCGCTACGCGATCATTGCCTACGGGTACGGCGCCTTGATACTGGGGGCATTGTTGGCGCTGGCGGCACGCCGCCAATGGTATCGACTGGCGTTTCTACTGCCGCTGGCCCTGGTCCCGCCGCTCTTGGCAATATTGCTGGCCAATGCGCCTCCGGAAATATACACACCAGCGCTGGAAGCACGTTATTATCTTCTCTTTACCCCGCTGATTGCTCTGCTGCCGGCCGCAGCTGTTCGTGAGCTGAGCCGATTTCGGCCCGCTGCCGCATGGTTGACCACGCTGGGGCTGATACTGATGTCGCTTTGGTCGCTGCCGGCCCATTACGGCGGTCGTTATTTACGCGATCAATGGAAGAGTGCGGTCCGAATTATCGACGCTTACGCCGAGCCGGAAGATGCGGTGCTAATGGTCTCCGGCGATCGCTACCCATTGTTCCTCTATGAATACCAGCGACTGGGCGATCGGCCCCCGCTGCGATTGGTCCCGGATGGCCTGCCAATGGTAACAGCGGATACGGTTGATTCTCAGATGCGCGCTGCTATCGCTGGAGCCCATCGGATATGGTTGGTTGAGATAGAAGCGAAGATCCAAGATCGAGACGGCCTGACTCGAGCGTGGCTAGAGCGCAGTTTGAAGGCAAGTATGGTGACCGAATTCGATTACAATCGGTTGACGTTGTTCACTGTCGACGGTCAGCTGCCGCCGATCAGCCAGCGGGCTGTTTTCAGCAAGGCCGCGGCTGTCGGTGACAGGATCTTGGCCGTTGAGCTGCCGGTAACCGAGTACCGTCCAGGGGATACCGTTCACCTGGGCATTTATTCCGATTCGATTGAAGATCTCGAGTTTTCAATTACCCATCAGAGTGGGCTGCTGATGGCAGCGCCCCGGCTTTCCGCCAGGTCCGAGTTCGGAGTCAGCCGGCGAGAATTATTGTTCCAGGTTACCCAGGCAACCCCAATCGGCA
>JAHEEY010000610.1 GCA_024640485.1 Chloroflexota bacterium
TTGTGGAGATCATCTTTTACCGACTTCGATTGGATTTTCATATCAATTCACACTTGATGGCAAACAAACTGTTTGCCTAGCAGCCGCTAGCTCAAGAAAACGGGCTGGAGACCGGCGGCGCAACCGCCGCCCCCGATACCCGTGACGCCCCGCCGACAGCGATGGCCGAAATCACTTTGCGGGTTTCAAGGCTGCCGCAGTTTGGGCATTCCTGGGTCTGACTGGCTTGCGACATCCGCAGCCGCTTATCAAAAGCCTGACCGCAATCACGGCAGGCAAATTGGTACATTGGCATCGTAAACAACTCCTAACTGTATCTTTCGATATACTATAGGGGAGTATAGTATGCGTCATCAGGCATGTCAAGCGCGGTTAGGCTGGCTACTGCCTTTCTTACTTGATTCTTATTGGCTGCCAGTACAGGTCAGCGACGCGGTGAGTGCTTGCGAACCAGAGACAGTACCTCATCAGCGGGAAGGCCGTAGCGGCAGTTGCCGTCCCTACCAACGATGGTCTCAGCCATCAGCAGGCTGTTGTAGATGGCCTCTTCAACCGATTCAATCACACCGAGCGAGAGAGCGGTGATGGCTTCGCCTTCATTCAAGATCGCCGCTCGCGAGGTAGCCATGGCAGGCCCCCGATCAGGGATGCGGTAAGCGGTGCTGAAGGCGATGACGAAGTCGCCGCTGCCGTGATGGGCGGTGGAGCCAGTCCTGGCCAGACCAAAGGCGGCCCGCCGGCACAGACGCTCCAACTGCCGGCTTTCCAAGGGGGCGTCAGTAGCCAAGACGATCATGATAGAGCCATCTTCCGGCCTAGGTTTGTAGTTGTCCGGCTGCAGGAATTGGCCCACGGGAACACCGGCGATGGTCAGTTCCGGCGGGATCCCAAAGTTGCTCTGTACCAGGGCAGCGACGGTGTAGCCGCCCATTCTTGCAGCTATCTGCCGGCTGGCAGTGCCGATGCCGCCCTTCCAGCCGTAGCAGCTGGTTCCAGTGCCGGCGCCTACGGCCCCTTCGACAACCGAGGCAGTGCTTGCTTCCGCCACGGCAGAACGCAGCGCGGCTTCGCCGATCGGCCGAGACTGCATATCATTGAGAAAGCCGTCGCTGGTTTCCCCCACCACAGGATTGACGCTGGCATACCCCTGCCGCCCAGTAGCGGCAAAACCCAGGCCGATATGCGGGTTCTGCTCAATGGCCAATGTCATCAGCGCGTCGGCAACCCGGGGTACGTTGAGGGTACTGGTCAGGGCAATAGGTGTCTCGATATTTCCCAGTTCGCGCACCTGTTCAAAGCCAGCCACTTTTCCAAACCCGTTGATGGTATGAACCGCTGCCGGCACTTTCTCGGCATAGAGGTTTCCCTGATGGGGCAAGATCACCGTGACACCGCTGCGAAACGGGCCGCTGCCTGGCTGCCACGCGCCATCCCCTTCTATCAAGGTGAAATGGCCCACAGCGACCCCTGCGACATCAGTGATGGCGTTGTGCCTGCCGGGGGGCAAGCGGTGAGTCAAGATATCAAGTTCACGAATGCGCGGCATGGCGTCTCCTTTTGGGACTGACCGGAATCGGGATGGGCCGCTAATCAATCCAAGGGCGCAGTTTGCTGGGCTCTGCTTCTCTGATCAAGGCCCGGGCCAGGATCAGGGTGGGATCGATCACCACCAACTCACCTAGCCGGCGCTCGGATATGGCGATGGGAATCTCAGTGCAGCCCAGGATCACCGCCTCAGCGCCGGCTTTCCGCAGCGCTTCAGCCCCCTGAAGCAGCCCTTCTCTGGCCCGGCTGGTGGCGACGCCGCAGGATTTAATGCCGTAGTCGGGATGGTATATCGCTTGATGGATAGCGCCCTCCCGCAGATCCAGAGGGGGTGCAAGCAGTTCAAAACCAGCCGCCCCCAATATGTCGGGATACAGGTTGCTGCGGTAGGTCCCCAGCGTGGACAGCACCCCCACCCGGCTGATTTCCGGGTAGTTTCGCTTCATGAAGCTGGCGACCTCCTCGATCATGTGGAGGAATTTGATGCGGGCGCCGCTTGAGGAGAGTTCCCGACTGATGACATCATAAATGCGGGGGGCGTGGGCTGTGTTGCACGGGATGCCTGCCACAGCAGCGCCGGCGCGTTCCAACTGAGCCAGCTGCGCCGCGATGGCATAGGCCGGATTCTCCGTGGTCTCGCCCATCAAAAATTGGGTCCGGTCCGCCAATTTCGACGGCGCCGACAGGCTGATCACCGACAGATGATCCTGGTCAAAGACAGCCTGCGTCTGCCCCAGGATCTTTGCAAACAGATCCATCCCGGCATACGGCCCCGCTCCCGCAACTAATCCGATTATTTGTTCCAAGATTGACCACTTTTGATGAGCGATGTCAGACGCCCCGATCCGTGCCTGAGCCATATTGCCGGGCAGCCGCTCCTACAAGAGGTGATGATCCCCTTTCCAGCCGCTGAGAACGCTCGGTATTCCGGATATTCTTACCCAAAACTCCCCCATTGTCACGCCGAAATCATGAATGGCACAGTCCCATTACGATGAATCGGTGATCAATGGATGGCTGCCTGGAAGAGCTATGCACGCCGCATTGCGGGCGAAATCAGCCGGTAATGGGCGGTTGCTATCCGCCGCGCAGCTTGCTCAGAAAATGAGCCTTGGTTTACTTCTTGTTTCCGATCTGATGTTTCACGGTAAAATGA
>JAHEEY010000611.1 GCA_024640485.1 Chloroflexota bacterium
GATCCTTTCTTCCGGGGCCAGCAGCAGCATCGTTTCCCCAAAGGGCTGGGGCTGGGACTGACAATCGCCCAAGAGATGGTAGCCGCGCATCACGGCCGCATATCGCTGGACAGCACCCCTGGGCAAGGCAGCTGTTTCACCATACACCTCCCCTTAAACTTCTCTTAAGCTCCCCTTATTTCTCTCTTAAAGCTTAATCGAGCGCGATCATCTATGCTTGATCACGGTTAGATCTCTTCTGGAGTCTTGACCTGGAAAGGGTAATGGAGATGTTCGTCTATACGATTCCGCTGTTGCTGAGCTTCTTGATCGGATTGCTGGTTGGCGTGCTGGCCGGCGGCTTCCGGACGTTTCATTCACCGTCCGTTGATCGGATATTGACGCAAAGCCTAAGCGATAGTCTCGTCTGGCTGCTGCTGCTGGCAGCTTTTTCCTTCGGCATCCTCATCACCCTGATACTGATCACCTTCAGGTAAGCTTCAGAACTCTAATCCGCGAATATTATCTTGTGTAGGAGTACGAACACAACATGAAGAGCAGACAATTCCTTTTTTCAATCGGCATGATCTTCTTGATCGTGCTTGGCTTGGTGAGCTGCAGCGGTCTCGAACCAGCGGCAAGCGCTGCCTCACCAGTGATCAATACCGCGGCCGCCAGTCAGCCGGAGCTGCCGGCTGCCAGTCATTCGACGGCCCAGGCCGCGGTAGACGGCACCTTGGAGCAGATCTACAGCCGGGTTAACCCATCTGTGGTCCACATTCAGGTTGTCCAGATGAACGGCGCCAACGGCAGCACACCGTCATTTCCCCAACTACCAGGGTTCCCCAACCTGCCGGACCAGCCGCAGTTGAACACACCCACCCGAGGTGAAGGCTCTGGCTTTGTCTGGGATAAGGACGGTCATATTATCACCAACAACCATGTCGTTGAATCGGCTGACGATATCACAGTACTTTTTGCTGATGGCCGTATGGTTGACGCCACCCTGGTTGGCGCTGATCGAGACAGCGATCTGGCGGTGCTCAAGGTCGATCTGCCGGCTGACCAGCTGCAGCCGGTGTCGCTGGCTGACTCGACCGGGCTGCATGTAGGCGAGCTGGCTGTCGCCATCGGCAACCCGTTTGGCCAGGAAGGCACCATGACCGTAGGCATCATCAGCGCCCTGGGGCGGCTGCTGCCGGTAGAGTCAGCCGATCTGAACGCGCCGCGCTACAACATCCCGGATGTCATCCAGACAGATGCCGCCATCAACCCGGGCAACTCAGGTGGTGTCCTTCTGAACGATCAGGGAGAGGTCATCGGGGTGACTTCGGCGATCATGTCAGCGGTACGCAGCTCATCAGGCATTGGCTTTGCCATCCCTTCTGCCATCGTGCAGCAGGTCGTCCCGGTTCTGATTACCGAAGGTCGTTATGAGCATCCCTATGTGGGTATCAGCGGCACGACATTGACACCTGACCAGGCAGCAGCTATGGATCTGACTTCAGATCAGCGGGGCGCCTTGGTAGTGGAAGTGATGGCCGGCAGCCCGGCGGAAAAAGCTGGGCTACAGGGCAGTGATCAGCAGGCCGAAATCAATGGCGAGCAGGTGCCGGTGGGCGGTGATGTCATCATTGCCGCTGACGGAAGAGCCATTAGCAGTATGGATGATCTCATCACGGATCTGAACCGTTATGCAAAAGTGAACGACACCTACAGCCTGACCGTTCTGCGAGATGGGCGAGAGCAGATCATTGAACTGACCCTGGCGGCTCGGCCGGGAACAGTGCCGGAGAATTCGTCAGTAGAGTCGGTTGAAGCCGCCAGCAATAGCGCCTACCTGGGCATCAACGGTATGAACGTTACCCTAGATATCGCCAGTGCCATGTCACTGCCAGCGGATCAAGCAGGCGTACTGGTGGCTCAAGTCGTACCCAACAGCCCGGCTGACAACGCTGGCCTGCGAGGAAGTTACAAACCAGTAGACAGCCAAGGCCAACAGATTTTGGTCGGCGGCGACGTGATTACAGCTGTTGACGGCACTCTGGTGGCAGACATGCAGGCGCTTAAATCTATCCTGACCCAGGCCAAACCGGGCGACAAGGTGAACCTGACCATCTTGCGCGACGGTAAGGAGATCACAGTTAAGGTCGAGTTAGGTGAACTAAACAAGTAAGCTCCTGACAATTTAGCGACAGACGCGGCCGGTCTTGGAGACACCGACCGCGTCTTTTTTTGTAGTACCCATGATCCAGAAACCGAAGCAGCAGACACTGCCTAGACGGGCGTCGGCAGGCAGGCCAGCCGGAAACCGGCCCCTTTGGCAAGTTAAGCCCAGCTTCTTTCCAGGTACTTCTCTTCACCAGGCGGCTCTGCTAGAATTAACAGCAGATACCGATCGTTCATCGTTTGTCCTGTGTCTCGGTGGGAGAGCAGCCGGCGCGTTTTCACGGCACGGGAAGCGCCGGAAATGGATATTGACAGCTGCAACAGCCGTCATAACCGCTCCAGCAATTGGTGAACACCCTTTATCGACAAAGATATCTAGTTCAGTATCAGGAGAGTTGAATTGAAGAAACTGCTTAGCTTACGCAATATTTCATTGGCGGGGGCAGCACTGTTGGCGCTGTTCCTCTTAATCCAATTGGTGCCATACGGTCGCAATCACACGAACCCCCCGGTACAGAGCGAGCCAAACTGGGACAGCCCAGAAACC
>JAHEEY010000612.1 GCA_024640485.1 Chloroflexota bacterium
TCACCGACCCCCATCCAGACGCCTACCGGCTGGCGGCGGAGACCTTCGCTCAGTTGAACGTGCCCATCTACTATGTCACCGGCAATCATGATTCGGCTACAGCCATTCAGGAATACCTGCCCATGGGCCCCAAGAAAGCAGCCGGCAGTGATCCTCAGAAGCTTTCCTACACCTTTGAAGCAAAAGGGTACCGCTTCCTGGTGCTCGATGCCAAAGCGCCTGAAGAGATGGACCCCCAGGGGCTGCTGTCGCAGGAGCAGCTGGCGCTTGTAAGGCGAGAAGCATCGGCAGACGGTCCGCCGCTGACCCTCTTTCTACATTATCCGGCGCTGCCGATGAACTCAATCTGGATGGACAAGCATGTACTCATCGTCAACGGCGAGGCGCTTCATCAAGCGCTGCTGCCCGCCAGGGATAGGCTGCGGGGCGTCTTCTACGGCCACATCCACCAGCCGATGCAGACCTTCCGCGATGGTATTCTTTACACCTCCGCCGGAAGCAGCTTCTCCCAGTTTTCCGGCTGGCCTGAAGCCGAGGTCACCGGATTCGATGACGATCATCCGCCGTCATTCAGCTTTGTTCACCTGATGCCCGGGCAAACCATCGTCCACCAGCACACCTTCCCCAGGCCTTCGCCGTAATCTATAGGATACGCCCCATATGAAACAAGTATACGGTGTCTGCCCCCATGATTGCCCGGACAGCTGCGGGATCATCAGCCAGGTCCAGGGAGACCGCTTCGTGTCGATCACCGGCGATCCCGACCATCCGATCACCCAGGGATGGCTGTGCGCCAAGGTGCGCCCGTACACCGATCATGTGAATCATCCCGAACGGCTAACCTACCCTCAGCGGCGGGTGGGCCCGAAAGGCAGCGGCAAATGGCGCCGGATCAGCTGGGATGAGGCGATTGCTGAGATAGGCAGCCGATGGCGCCAGATTATTGCCGAGCACGGCGCTGAGGCCATCCTGCCCTACAGCTTCAGCGGCACCCTTGGGCTGGTGCAGATGGGAGCCGCCAGCGCCAGGCTCTGGAATCGGCTGGGCGCCAGCCAGCTGGAGCGTTCCATTTGCGGTGCGGCCGCCGCACAGGCGGTTAAAGCGACTCTGGGTGCCCGATTGAGCCAACCTTACGAACAGTTCCAGCACAGCAAGCTGGTCATCGTCTGGGGCCATAATCCGGTCAGCACCGCCCCCCATCTGATGCCCTACATCAAGCAGGCGCAGCGGCGCGGCAGCAAGTTGGTAGTCATCGATCCCCGCCGGACCCGCACCGCCAGGGGCGCCGATTGGCATCTGGCCCCCAAACCGGCTACAGATGCCGCCCTGGCATTGGGCATGGCGTCAATCATTGTGGAGAACGGTTGGCATGACCAGGCGTGGCTGCGGGCAAATACAGTCGGATGGCCTCAGCTGGGGGCGCGGTTGGCTGACTTTCCGCCGGAACGAACCTCCGAGATTACCGGTTTGCCAGTTGAAGAGATTGTTGAGCTGGCCCGTATGTATGCGCAGGCCAAACCAGGGATCATCAAGATCGCCGATGGCCTGCAGCGACATCTTCAAGGAGGGCAGACCGTAAGAGCGATCTGCACCCTGCCGGCGGTCACCGGGCAGTACGGCAGGCTGGGAGGCGGGCTGGCCTATTCCACCAGCGATACCATTCCCTGGGACAGCGAAGCGCTGAATCATTGGTCCGAATGCCCGCCCCCCGGCCGATGGATCAATATGAACCGGCTGGGCCGGGCGCTGCTGGGGGAGGCGGCTGGCCCCCCGATAAAATCCCTGTTCGTTTTCGGGGCCAATCCTGCCGCTGTCAACCCCAATACCAGCCTGGTCATCAAAGGGCTGCAGCGAGAAGATCTCTTCACAGTGGTCCACGAGCTGTTTATGACCGATACGGCTGATTACGCCGACCTGGTGCTGCCGGCAACATCACAGCTGGAGCACAGCGATCTTCATAAAGGGTACGGTCACACAGTCCTGGCCTATAACCAGCAGGCGATTCCACCTCTCGGTGAATGTAAGAGCAACTGGGATGTGATCCGCGCCATTGCCAGCGAAATGGGGTTCACGGAGCCCTGGCTCCATCAAACCAGTGACCAGCTCATCGATGAACTGCTGTCCGCGACTGCGACCACAGTTCCAGCGCTGGCCGGGATTACCCGAGATCGGCTTCAAGCTGAAGGCGCGATTTCATTGGCGCTGCCCAGTCCGGTGCCTTTCGCGGATCTCACATTTCCGACACCCAGCGGCAAGGTCGAGCTGGTTTCTTCGGCAATGGCTGACGCCGGTCTGGACCCGCTGCCCGACTGGAAGCCTGGCGGCGATGACGGCAGTTTGGACGGGGAGACCCTGGGAGATAAGTTCTCCGCGGACGAATCATTGATTCTGCTGTCCGGCGCCGCCCACCACTTTGTTTCCAGCAGCTTCGCCAATCAGCCCGGCCTTTTGGGCCATGAAGGGGACCCGTTTGTGGAAATTCACCCTCAGGACGCGGCGGCACGGGGTATTCAACCTGGGCAGCCGGTAATTGTTGAAAACGGCAGAGGCAGCTGCCGGCTTCATGCCAAAGTAACCGATGCGGTCCGCCCAGGGGTCTTGGCATCACCCAAAGGGCGCTGGCAGAAGCTGAGCGGTGGGAAAAATATCAACTGGACCACCTCCGATGCCCTGGGAGACCTGGCCGGGCAAAGTA
>JAHEEY010000164.1 GCA_024640485.1 Chloroflexota bacterium
GAAGGCCGATGAAAGGGTGGATCATGGTCAGTCCCGAAGGATACGAATCAGACAGCCAGCTGCAGGGTTGGGTCGAACAAGGGCTTGAATTCGCCTACTCACTGCCGCCGAAATGAACCTAGCGGGCAGATTCTGCCGGCAGCGGGCCGGTTCATCTGAGCCAGCAAGTCGACAGAGCCACCACGGCTTTTCAGTAAAAATCACTAAAAAGTTGTTGAGCTATTCGAGCGTCAAAATGGCGGCGAGCGGAAGCGAGATTATTGAAGCCAAGTTTGTGAGTCAGGCCGATGAGAAAATTGTTGAGAATGGCCAACGATTTAGCCAACCCGGTGAGCCAGGAACGAGTGGCATCCTCGTGAAGCGTCACATCGCGGCGGTAATGCAAGCCGTTTTCAATCGCCCAATAGGTTTGTGTCCATTGCAGCAGCTGATGGGCATCTGCCAGCGCAGGCGGGCAACTGGTAAGGCCATAAACGGTCTGACGAGACGCTCGACCAGTGCTCAACTCTCGAGAAGACCGCTCTAATTTGAAGATTTGCTGGACACCGGGCCACTCGATAAAAGAGCCTGGGTCGGTGATCAGCGACAGGGTGCGCTTCTCCAGTCGACCGTGTCCTTTGCCGCAGGTGACAGCGACGGTGCGGGGCCATTCAGGCTGATACCAGCCAGGGACATAAGGGGGCGGTTCGAAAAACTGCCGGATGTTGTCAAGTAAGGTGGGTTGGTTTCCCTTGGCCCACAACAGATAGTGACCCCCTTGGCGCAACACCTCTACACAAAACGACCGTTGGGTCTGTATCGCATCAGCAACGACGACTTTCCCCTTGAGATAGAGACCGGTCAGCAATTTAGGCGCAGCGCTGATCTCATTCTCCTGACTCATCACTTCAACCTGTTTGAGCACAATCCCTTCTTCGGCTAAATACGCCGTCAACAAATGGACCCCCTGTGTCATCCCCTTGGGAATGGTCCCCCGCATCGTCTTGCCGTCTATGGCGATCAAGACACTCGACTGGCCCCCATACTGCTCATGCAAATAGTGAAGCAACGTCGTTTCCAACTCCTCCTGTAACACCACCTCCTCCAGGATGGTGCCGATGGTATTCACACACGGCGTGTTCCCTCTCTTGAGGTCATAAAGCTGCACAAACGCTTCCCTACGAAGTCGGATCCACTCGTAGATCCCCCATGGCTTATCGGCGCCTGAGAGCCGGGCCAACAGGATCATACTCAGCAGACTGCCTAACGAGTACACCTTCCCCCGATTGTCTCGCCGATCCGTCAACCGGTTGAGTCGCTGGGTTAACGCTCCTAAGTCAAATACGAGACCTGCTATCTCTCCCGTTTCTAATATGATATCCTTCATTCTGCACCTGTCCTTGGTTGGTTGGTTTATCATACGTGATCATACCAAGTTCAGGTGCTTTTTTCTTATTTCGCGTTTTTACTGAAAAGCCGTGGCTGCTCCTGGCAGGGGTTGTGTTTCGTTCGGTTCATAGTACACTTGAACAATCTTGGACAGTTCCCGAAGGCCACTACCAGGAGTTCACCCGCTGATACGGCATGAAACTCCTTCTGGCTCTCATTAGCTCATGCGGACAATCCCACTTACAGGTCGGCTGGAATTGCTTTAGTTGAGGAGATAATGTTGAAAACCAAACCTGGGCAGCAGCTCGCTTTTTTACCAGATGCAGATGTGGAGAGCTTGGCTGAATGTTTGGTCGCCTTTGCTAATGGGGATGGCGGCATGGTTGTGCTGGGGCTGGATGAGCATGGACAGCCTGGCGAAACCATTTGGGAAGAAGAGGCGGAAGGCGCCTTGCTGGAGGCCGCCCGATTGTGCAGCCCGCCGGTCCCCAGTCAGTGGCAGTCGGTTGACGTGGCTGGCGGCACCTTTGTTGGTATCCGCGTTGGCCGCAGCAAGGAGCTGCACAGTCTGCGGGATGGGCGGGTGCTGGTGCGCAGCGGCAGCCAGAATCGGATATTGTCCGGCGGTGAAGTGCGAGATCTGTCCGCCGGCAAGAACTCCGCCGACTTCGAACGTGAAGTTGTCCCCGGCGCCAGGCATTCAGACCTTGATCAGGAGATGATCAGCGAATATTTATCCAAGCGCGAAGCCCGCGGCAGCGCCCAAGTTACCTCCATCCCCGAGCTGCTATTTGAGATCGGCGCCACTGATCGCGAGGGTAACCCGACCACTCTGGGCATTCTGCTCTTTGCCTTGAACCCGCAAGCGTTCTTCCCCCAGAGCGGGCTGGTCTTTGTTAGGTTCAGCGGCAAAGATCCCCGGGGGGAAGGGGGAACCGTCGGCTACGGGCGGCGGGATGAACTGCGAGGGCCGTTGGCCCGAATCATCGAGCGCGCCTGGAACATCATTTACGAAGAAATGAAGGTTGGGGCATCCGTCAACAAGCTGGAGCGAGAAGAGATGACCGAGTACCCTCGGTTTGCCGTTCGTGAAGCGCTGGTCAATGCGGTGGCCCACCGCGACTATCAGATTACCGGCCGTCGTATAGAGATACGTATGTATGCTGACCGCATGGAGATCATCAGCCCAGGCAGTCTGCCGGGTTATATGACCCTGGACAATCTGGTAGAAGAGCATTTCTCTCGCAGCCCCAGATTGGTTAACGGCCTCTACCAGTGGGGGTATATCGAAGAACTTGGGCTGGGTATTGACATGATGATCGAAGAGATGGTGCAGGCTGGGCATGCGCCGCCCGAATTCAAGGTCACCCCCCACTCTTTTATGGTGTCACTGTCAAACAAGCGGGAAAGGGCCGCATTGCCTACCTGGACCCGCAGCATGAATGAGCGCCAGACGCGAGCCTTGAGCTATGTTCGTGAGAACGGCAGCATCACCAATCGGGAATACCGCCAACTGTGCGTTGATGTATCGGGAGAGACGTTGCGTCTTGACCTGGCCGATCTGGTGGAACGAGGCGCGCTTCTGAAAATCGGTTCAAAAAAGGGTACCTACTATATCTTGAAATGAAAGGCACTAGGTTGATTTATCCCAAATATATCCCAAATTGAGATTTGGGATATATTTGGGATAAATACGGTTAGGAGTAAACACCAAAGCCCGTGACACTGACTCAGCAGTTCCTCCTCATATCCATACTACCAGGAAGTTTCTTGGCGATGGCAATCTATCTGGTTCAATCCAAGATGCCCCGCCGTCATACCCAAGTTAGCTGGATAATCACCTTGATCATGACCATGATATGGTCCAGCAGCGTGCTCCGTTTTTATGGGGGGATATCATTTTCGCCTGCTTTGGTGTATACCTGGGGAGTAATTGGCAGCTATGCTTTCAGCCTGGTTGCTGCGGGTTTCCTGGTGACAACGCTTAACCATCTGTCACTCTCTCGCCAGCACAGCCGCGCGGCTGTCATCCTCAGCATGCTGTTGTGGCTAGCTGCATTGGGATTGGATGATTCTGTCTGGAGCTATCCGTTCCCTGAAATTCATCTGTACAGTGGTATGATCCGGCAGTTTGATCTGTGGGCAGCGGTATGGATCAGCAGCTGGCTGATTCCCATCGTAGCGGCATCGATATTGACCTATCAAGCCAACCGGGACAAGCCTGCTTCGTTATATCGGAATCAGGTCGACTATTGGCTGTTGGTGTTGGCGATTTTCTTTGCTGGCGGCTGCCTGGTCTCTGTTCGTCACCCTGGTCAGCCAGTGTGGCAGGAGTCGGGGGTGCTGCTGATCATCCTGGCGGCGCTCACCGGCACTGTTAGCATTTCTCACAGCCAACTGCCCGACCTCCAATTGGCACTGCGCCGTATCCTGAGCCGTCTTTCAGGCACGCTGATCCTGTTTGGATTGACCTGGGCTGTCCTGCGCTTCTTGGTTCAAGGGGTGACCAACTTACCAACCGACACCGACCCCAATTTGATCTTGACCTTGTCGGCGGCACTGTTCGCCGGCTTCTTCACCTTGATATACCAGCAGATCAATCGGATCACTCGCCGGCTGTTCATGCCTTCATTGGCCTGGCGAAAGACGGCGAAGTTTGATTTTACCAATATTGCCGGCACGCTCTCTGAGCCGGCTGAGTTAGGCCAGCTGTTCCTGCGGGTGGTTCAAGCGGAATGGGCGGTCGATGATGCCTGGATCTTGATCGTTGAGGATAACTCAGAGAGCGAACTGATCTTGCGTTCTCTGGCTAGCTTGGATGGGGATTTGTCGGAACTGACCAGCTTTGAACCGAACAGCCCGCTAGTCGACTATCTGCGCCATCAGCGAATGCCGCTGCCCCAATACGATATCGATCACCTGGCGCTTTTCGATGAGATGCCGGCATCAGAAAAAGAAGCGGTGGCTCGCTGGCAGAAGGTGCTGTACGTGCCGCTGCGCGTGGGAGAACGGTTGGTTGGTTTGCTGGGGCTTGCAGAGAGGTATTCGGGCAAATCATATGATCAATATGATTTTGAACAGCTAATGGCCCTGGCGTCCCAAATCGGTCCGCTGTTGGCGCAAGCGCAGAATCTGGTCACTGTGCGCCAGGCAAATGAGCATGTTTTCCAGCAGAATCAAGCCCTCACCCAGAAGAACCGGCAGCTAACCGAATTGATCGCCTTGCATTCAGAATTCTTGAAGCTTGTTTCGCCGGAACTGCGCCGTCCGTTCGTAAATCTCGATGAGCAGATGCATCAACTTCGTCAACGACTGGCTGACGACGCTTCGCATCGGCTGGTAGACCAGATGAACCAGCAGCTTAGAGCATTCGCCACCCCAATTGATCATCTCATTGCTGTGGGCACGCAGCTCGCTGAACAGCGTGAGCTTCAGATGCAGCCGATGCGCCTAGATGAACTCATTCGCCAATCTATAGAGAGCGTGAGGAGTATGGCCAATGCCCGGCAGGTTCGCATCCAATTTGAGCCGGATGCTGCCCTGCCGCCTATCTCAGGCGACCCAGGCAAACTGCAGGCGGTGGTCAAGTATCTGCTGCATAACGCTGTGGCCTTCAATAAGATTGGCAGCCTGGTTCAGCTGGAATTTGGTATCGTTGACGCTCATTTACGCTTGCGGGTGATGGATACCGGCCTTGGCGTTGGTGCCCCAGGTCCAGCGGATGTCGTCGGCGAATTCAAAGGTATGAACCATGGCGATATCTGGAGCAGTGGTCTGGGACTGCCATTGATCCGGTTTGTCATCGCCGCCCACGGTGGTTGGGTCGATATCCAACCGCGTCCTGAATCATCTGGAACAGTATTTTCTATCCATCTGCCTCCCTTGGTTGACGAGTAGGCTTGGGCTGTGCCTCGTATGTCGTTCGCCAGCCGCGCAAGTCTGAGCAAATTCATCTGAATGTCCTGGGATGATCCACAACGGCGGCGCCGTATCTTGTTTGCGACCCCCGTTTGAAGAATAAAAGCGTTGATATTTACGACCCCCTTAGCCCTCCTACTGCTGCTAGCGATTCCCTATTTGTTTTGGGTGGGAAGCGCTCGCCGCCGCTACGCGGCCCCTCGCCGGTGGCGTGATCGGGTTAGCCACGGGCTGCGTGTTCTGATCATCACCTTACTGGCGTTCAGCCTGGCTGGCGCCAAAATGGTGCGCGCTGCCGACGAGCTGGCGGTCGTCTTCCTGGTAGATGTATCTGATTCTATCGGCCCCAATCAAGTCGCGGACGCTGAGGAATTCGTACGGCAGGCAATTGAAACGATGGGGCCGACCGACCAGGCTGCCGTGGTCTTGTTTGGCGCCAACGCGCTGGTAGAGCGCCCCATGAGCGGCCTGGCGGAACTGGCCCCGGTCACTTCTGTCCCCCAGCAGCTGCATACCGATTTGGCCGAGGCCATCCGGCTGGGGATGGCCCTTTTTCCTGCCGGCAACGCCCGGCGCCTGGTGATCCTGAGCGATGGGGCGGCTACCATCGGCGATGCTGGCGAGGCTGCTAAACTGGCGGCTGCTTCCCAGGTCCAGATTGATTATGTGCCCCTGACTCGCCCCGCCGGATCCGTTGAAGCGCTGCTGACCAGCGTGAACGCGCCCACACGCGTGGTGCAGGGGGAGACCTTTCGGATTGACGTTACCGCGGAAAGCACCGTAGATCAAGCTGCCAGCCTGCGTGTGTTGGCAGGGGGCAGTATCGTTTATGAAGAGACCAAGCAGCTTCGCATAGGAATAAACAATTTCCCGGTGTACCTGAAGGCGGTGGAACAGGAATTTGCCCGCTATCGGGTCCAGCTGACACCGTTGAACGACACCTTCTTTCAGAACAACGAATTGGCCGCTTTCACCGAGATCATGGGACCGCCGCGGGTGTTGCTGGTTGCCAATGACGGTACGATTGCTGATGACGGCACGCCGCTGCCGGATGAATCACCCCAACTAATGCTGGCCCTCAACGCCACTGGTTTATCGGTAGACCGGATCACGCCGGCCGATTTCCCGGCCAGTTTGGCCCGGCTGAGCAGCTACGCTTCGGTGGTTCTGGTCAATGTCAATGCCAAGAATCTATCGCCTCGCAAAATGGAGCTGCTGCAGAGCTATGTCCGCGACTTGGGCGGCGGGCTGGTCGTCGTTGGCGGCCCGCAAAGCTACGGCATGGGCGGATATTACGGCACCGCTCTAGAGGAAACACTGCCGGTTGATATGCAGATTAAGGATCAAGAACGATTCCCATCGGTAAGTATTGTCATCGTCATCGATCGGTCTGGCAGTATGGGGATGCAGGAAGGGGGATTGACCAAAATCCAGCTGGCGGCTGAAGGCGCCGTGCGGGTGGTAGAGCTGCTCAATGACTTTGACGAAATCACCGTCCTGCCGGTTGATACCGCCCCCGACAACCCTATTGGACCGCTGCCTGCCAGCGACAAAGAACGGGCTATCGGCTTGATACGGCAGATTGGCGCCGGAGGCGGCGGCATCTATGTCCGCACCGGTCTGGAAGCGGCTGCCCAGGCACTGGCCCAGAGCCCCAATCAGGTGAAACATATCATTTTGCTGGCCGACGGCTCAGATTCGGAGCAAAAGGAAGGAGTGCCTGCGCTGATCGACAGCTTGACGGCTGAAGGGGTCACCCTTACCAGCGTCAGTATCGGCCGGGGGCCGGATACGCCGTGGCTGCGGCAGATGGCGGAGTTAGGCAACGGACGCTTTCATTTCACCGATCAAGCGGCCAACTTACCCCAAATCTTCACCCAGGAAACCACGTCGATACAGCGCAGCTACTTGGTGGAAGAGCGGTTCTTCCCGGCTTTAGCCGGCAACAGCCCCATCTTGTCCGGCATCACCGCCGTTCCCCCTCTGTACGGCTATGTGGGGACCAGCCCTAAGGGGACGGCCCAGACTATCCTGAAAACCCATATGGATGATCCGCTGCTGGCTGTGTGGCAGTACGGGCTGGGCCGGTCGGCTGCCTGGACTTCCGACGCCACCGGACGTTGGGCTGCCGATTGGGTGCAGTGGGGCGGTTTCCCCGCATTTTGGACCCAGGTTATCCGCTGGACCATTTCCCAGGAGCGGGAAAGCAATGTGGAAACAGTGGTGGAATTCAGCGGTGAAGGCGCCCGGCTGACTGTTGATGCCCGGGGAGCAAGCGGTGATTTTCTGAATAACCTGGTAGGGGAGGCTAACGTCATCCATCCCGACGGGGAGGTGGATAACCTGACCCTGCAGCAGGTGGCTCCAGGCCGTTATGAAGCTGACTTTACCCCCAGCAGCGACGGTGCCTATTTCATCAGGGTGGCAGCGTCAACGGAAGGGGAGGAGGCAGTAGTAGGGCAAACGGGGGGATGGGTGTTGGGCTATTCCCCAGAGTACCTGCAGATCGAGACAGATCCGCAGCTGCTGGAAGCCGCGGCTGAACTGACCGGTGGGCGTGACCTGTCCGGAGAACCGGCGGCGGCATTTGAACACTCCTTGCCCAATGAGACCACCAGCCGGCCTATCTGGCCATGGTTGACCATCCTCGCGGTGGTGATGCTTCCATTTGACATCGCCGTCCGCCGCGTGGTGGTCACTCGTCGTGATATGGAAAGAGCCTGGCAGGCCACCTTCGGGCGGCTGCGCCCGCAGAGGAGTCAGGTACCTGCCCGAACCGAACAAGTATCGCGCCTGTTCCAGGCAAAGGAGCGGGCAGGCGCCAGGAACAGCGAGGAGCCTCCGGTGGAATCAGGCTCGCTCCCTACTGTGAGAGAGGCGCCGATTTCTTCGGAGCAAAGCCCCGAAAGCGGGAAGCAGGCGGGTGGAGCAAAGCCGGCCTCGACGCCGTCTCCAAAGCCCGCGTCACAACCAGCCGCTGAGGGTTCGCTGGCGGCAAGGCTGCTGGAAAAGAAACGGCAGCAGGAAGAAGACCAGAGCCAGGATCAATAATCAGGCTGTTGGCTGGTGCATCAGCTTACCTCAAATCCAGCCGTCTCTACCTTTCCCACACAAAGAAAGAGGGCGCTGCTGCCAGCGCCCTCTTCTGGTTATTTACTAGGAGACTGCAGCTGCAGATCTCTAGAGCTCCATCGATTTGGAGGCGATCAGTGCCAAGGTCTCTTCCTTGAATTGGGCAACAGAGACTGCACCGCGATTCTCATTATTGCGGGTGCGGACAGCAACCGCGTTGGCCTCTTCTTCCTGGTCGCCCACCACCAGCATATAGGGTACTTTCTGCAGCTGGGCGTTGCGGATTTTGGCGTTCATCCGCGAACTGCTGTCGTCTACTTCTACCCGCATGCCGGCAGCCCGCAGTTCCGCTGCCACCTTTAGGGCATAATCGACATGACGATCGGTGATCGGCACCAACGTCGCTTGCACCGGCGACAGCCAGAGTGGGAAGGCGCCGTTAAAATGCTCGATCAAGATGCCCACGAACCGTTCCATACTGCCGAAGGGAGCCCGGTGGATCATCACCGGACGGTGCTTCTGTCCGTCTGAGCCGGTATATTCCAGGTCGAACCGTTCAGGCAGCAGGAAGTCAACCTGTACCGTGCCCAGCTGCCACTCACGTTTGAGCACATCCCGGAAGATGAAGTCGAGCTTGGGGCCGTAGAAGGCCGCCTCGCCTTCTTCAACCGTATAGTTCATCCCGACCTTGTCGGCAGCTTGCTTGATCGCTTTGACGCCCATCTCCCAAATCTCCGGCTTTCCGGCGTATTTATCACTATTGGGATCATTGGTGCCCAAGCGTGCCCGAAAATCATGGAAGCCGATGGTGTTGAAGACATATTGGATCAGATCGACGACGCCGATGAACTCTTCTTCCAGCTGTTCCGGGGAGACGAAGAGATGGGAATCATCAACCGTGAATCCGCGTACTCGGGTCAACCCAGTCAG
>JAHEEY010000613.1 GCA_024640485.1 Chloroflexota bacterium
CATACCTATCTGGCGATGCTGCTGCGCCACCGCGGCTACAAAAAGGCCGATGAGCACATGATCTTCCGGGGCAAATGGTGCCAGCCGGACCAGCCGCCGCCGCTTCCCAAAGGGTATACCATCAAACCGATTGAGTCCGACGCCGATTTGGAGCAGTTTTTTGCCGGAGTGGCGGCGGTATTCAATTTCCATGATACCGTTCCAGTCTACCGCCTGGTGCAGCAAGCCCCTTCCTACGTCCCCCAGCTGGATTTGATGCTCCTTGACCCCGCCGGCCAACTGGCCTCCTTCTGCTCACTCTGGCAAGATGTGCAGCTGGGACTGGCAGAGTTCGAACCGGTGGGCACGGTGCCGGCGTTCCGGCGGCGGGGGTTGGGCGCGCTGCTGCTGCGCCATGCCGAGTCTCGGCTGGCCGCGATAGGCTGCCGGCGGCTCTCCGTCTGCTCCGGCAGCGAATCGGTTCCCGCCAATGCCCTCTACCAGTCGGTCGGGCTGGTCCCCATCGACTCTGTCAACAGCTGGCGGCTGCCGTCCAGACGCTCCGCCTGACCCCAACTCGACCGCCAAAACCAATCAGTTGACGCCGCCGGAAGAATCCCGTATGATGCCGCCCGTCGCCCCGATGCCGCCGCGATAATCAGCTGCCGGAAAGCGGCAGCCAACGGCCCGACGATAGGCCGGTGAGAAGGTCGGAATGTTTACTGAGATCGAAGTCCAAGGGTACTGCCATCCCCGGTTTACCCGGGTGAAAGAAGCGTTCGCCGCCAATTTTCGGGCCGGCCTGGAAGTAGGCGCCTCCTTCGCCGCTGTGTGGCGAGGGGAACCGGTGATCGATATCTGGGCCGGTTACGCCGACCCTGCCGGAGAGCGCCCCTGGGCCAGCCAGACGGTGGTCAATATGTGGTCGACCAGTAAACTGATCACCGGGGTGCTGGTCCAGCTGCTGGCAGACCGCCGGCTGATCGAGCTGGACGCCCCGGTGGCGGCCTACTGGCCCCAGTTCGTCCGCAAAGGCAAACAGGGTGTCAAGGTGCGCCATCTGCTCAGCCACCAGGCGGGGCTGCCGATCATCGAAGAGCCCATGGAGCAAGCGGCCTGGTTCGATCCCCCCCGCATCGCTGCTGCCCTGGCGGACCAGGCGCCGCTGTGGGAGCCGGGCACCCGGGCGGGCTACCACGGCATGACCCAGGGATACCTGCTGGGAGAGCTGGTGCAGCGGGCCACCGGCAAATCGATTGGCTCCCATTTCCGGGAGCTGATCAGCCAGCCGTTCAGCGTCGACTTCCACTTCGGGCTGCCGGCGGAAGCGGCTGACCGCACCGCCGTGATCATCCCCCCCGACGGCAGCCTGACCTACCGCGCCGGCTCCCTGTTCGAGCGGATGATGGGCAATCCCGCCGGCTACACCGCCGACATCGCCAACCTGCCGGCATGGCAGCAGATGGAACAGCCGGCTGCCAACGGGCACGGCAACGCCCGATCGGTGGCCCGGCTGATGTCGGCGCTGGCCAATGACGGCAAGATCGACGGGCGCCCCCTGCTGAGCATGCGGGCGCTGGAAAAAGCCAGCCGCGAGCAGTGCTACGGCGTCGACGCGGTCACCGGCGCCTACACCCGCTACGGGCTGGGGTATGGATTGGCCTCGCGGGAGATGACCATGGGCCCCAACCGGCAGGTGCTCTTCTGGTCCGGCTGGGGCGGCTCTTTCGGCGTCGCCGACCTGGACGCCACCCTCAGCTATGGGTACGCCATGAACAAAATGGGGCACGACACCGGGGTCCGCCGCAAAGCATTGATTACAGCACTATACGAATCTATTGGTTAGGATTTAGCGGCTGCCGCCCCCCGCGGCTGCGCTTAAGCGGTACGCCGCCAGGTGCGGCAGAGCGCCTCCGCCCGCTCGTCATAGGCATCATCCAGCATGGTGAAAGTCAGCCACGTTTCATCGAAGTCACACAGGTAGCGCCCTTCACCAGCGGTGCGGCTGCCGCCGACCTGCCGGCAGCGGTCGCTGAAGAGCACCTCTCTGCCGATTACCTCATAGCGGCCTTTGACCATTTCCCGCCCCCTGACGGTCAGGCTGTACTCTCCTGTCGGCTCCAGGTTCATCATACAGGCACGGTCATCACGTGACAGGGAATAGCTGCCCGCGATGGGCGGTCGATTCTCTGCGTTCATCGGATTGCTCCTGCTCCGGCATCCATCCGGAGCAAACTGCTGGCGGCCACGGTCGCGCCAGCCAGGGCACCCCGCCGGGCGGTATACAGCCCGTGTTTGAGGCTGCCACCAGCCGTGTCAAGCTGCCGGTGGAACCAGCCTCACGCCGCCGGCAGGGGCGTATTCGGCTTTAGTGGGTGCGGTGAAGAGCGGTTTTTGTGCGATTCGGCGTTGGCTTCCGGCAGGGAGCCGGCAGCTTCCCGTCTGCGGCTTCTTTGAATTCACCTGTCATTTTATTCGCCAGGATGCCCGATGTCAACCGGTATCAGGCTGGCAGTGGCACGATTTCAGCCGAAAATCAGCCGGGGATGAAGGGGCCGCGGCGGGTCGGTGACTGCCTCGGCAGTGACCTCCGCCGCCCTCATCTGGCCGGTTATGGGGCGATTTCCATGGCGATTTCCGCCATCTGGGTATACCCCTTTTCCCTCATCTCGGCGGAAGATTCCTCGCCGGTGGCCAAACTGTCGCTGACC